>NZ_JAUBOS010000148.1:0-2090 GCF_036700365.1 Microcoleus sp. w2-18bC1 | reverse complement strand
GTTTCCGTGCATCCAGCTCCCGATATTCTTAGGGAGTGACCCTTTTGCTCATGTGTGAGTAGTCATGACAGGATTCGTGGATTGCTAGAAGATTTTTAGGTTTCCAGTTATCATGATTCTCGTCGATGTGATGTAGATTTACTCGCTCGTCGCTCATAAATTTCATCCCACAATGACCGCATGAATGGTTTTGCTTTTTAAGGGCTTTAGAGGTCAAATCATCGTATAACTTACTATTGCGTTCGCTCCAATAAGTTAAATCTCCGTCATAGGGCGATTTATCCCCTTTGACGGAGATGTGTTTGTTTTCGGAGTAAGGAACCGTTGGAAATGCCTTCTTAACAAGCTTAACGCTTGATTCTCTGGTATTTTTGGATTCCTTGTTAAATACCGTGTATGTTCTGTGATTTAAGAACCAAAGTGAAAACCTTGCTCCTGACATATCACAGAACCTATGGTAATTTCTCCATCCTCTAACTATTGGTGCTAGCTTTTCGGCTTTTACCTTAGAACCATAATTCGAGCAATTAACGATGTTCTTTACCTTCAAACGGAACTTTTTAAAATTATCCACTGAGGGGTAGCTTTTAAATCTTCCGTCGCTTAACACTTTGAAGTGCCAGCCGAGAAAGTCGAATCCATCTGTCGTAGCGGTAATCTTGGTCTTCTTAGCACTTACCATCATTCCTCTTGCTGCTAAAAAATTATCAATTTCGGCAAGTATTTTGACTGCATCGTCTTGAGGTCTAAGCATTATCACCATATCATCCGCATAACGGATTGATGTTTCG
Organism: Microcoleus sp. w2-18bC1; assembly: GCF_036700365.1. Lineage (NCBI taxonomy): Bacteria > Bacillati > Cyanobacteriota > Cyanophyceae > Oscillatoriales > Microcoleaceae > Microcoleus > Microcoleus sp. w2-18bC1. The sequence continues at coordinate 1,299 of NZ_JAUBOS010000148.1, read as the reverse complement.
ACAATGTTTGACGCTGGGGTTTTGCCAGTTATTCTAAATCCATCCTTATGGTATCTGTGAATACTTTCAATCCCGTTAAGAGCGATGTTGGCTAATAGGGGACTCACCACCCCACCTTGAGGAGTTCCTTGTTCCGGGAAATCGGGGTTGACCCCAGCTTTTAGGCATCGGAAGATTCCGAGCTTGATACCTTTGGGCGCAATTAAGTTGTCCATTATGGTGGTGTGACTAATCCTGTCGAAGCATTTTTCTATGTCGAGTTCGATCACTCGTTTTTCCATTCCATTACAGTAGCTTCTTAGATTGTTGAACAGGATTTTCTGTGCATCGTGCGCGGAGCGTCCGGCTCTGAACCCGTAGCTGTAAGCATGGAATGTTGCTTCGTGTGCTGGTTCTAAAGCGTATTTAGCGAGGCATTGCCAAGCTCTATCCGCGATAGTTGGGATTTTTAGCATTCTGGTTGTCCCGTCCTTTTTTGGGATTGGGATTTCCCGTAGTCCTTGATGATGCCAATTACCTGCCGACTCTTTAAGTATTGTTTCTAGGTAGAAACGTCCTGTAAAGCCGAGAGATTTTACACCGTCAACACCTGCTGTTTTCTTGCCAGCGTTTAGCTGTGTTACTTGTCGAATTGCTAGGAATCTAGCAGCTTTGGATTTCAGAATAAGTCTTTGCAGAGACTGCGCTTTCCGCTTGTTTCCTGCTTGAACCGCTTTGAACACTCTCTTTTGTAGGCGAAATAAATCTTTGCGGAACTTCTTCCACGGTAGATTCTTCCAAGATTCACTGGTATTACTACTGTGTCTAATCATGCTCTGCTCTGTTGAGTGTTTTCTGAATACCTTGCGAAAATTACTTCGCATCCTACCCGTCTTGAGAGAGTTCCGTATCTCATCTTACCTACATGGAAATCGACGTATCCATGACTCTCAAGTCGTTTTTATTCGTTCCCTCAGATGATTGATTGTTCCGTTAGGTGTAGCCAATTTAACTATCAGAAACCCAAGATTCTGGACGCTATTGTGGAAATGATGCGTCGGGCTTTAGCTCTGATGAGGTCAGGGTTTTTTAAGTTATGCCCTGCCTAAGTGTAAGTTACTTTTTTAGGCTCGGTTTCACCGTAGGAACTCCCTGTTAGCACCAGTGTCAGCCCATAACAGCCGTCTGATTGTGCCCTGTTCCCAGCTTCACTCTCCAAGAATTGAGCTTGGTCGGTGTGAGCAGATAAGGAGTCACGCATGAATCTTGCGGGAAGGACTTGCACCTTCATCAATCTGAGAGTTCAGTGCTCAACCTAGG
>NZ_JAUBOS010000096.1:0-16440 GCF_036700365.1 Microcoleus sp. w2-18bC1 | reverse complement strand
AGATAAGGAGTCACGCATGAATCTTGCGGGAAGGACTTGCACCTTCATCAATCTGAGAGTTCAGTGCTCAACCTAGGAGTCAAGTTTCACTGGATTAGTTATTTACGGATTGATTACCGAGATTCACTAATCAACGAATCGCACTTCCACAAACCTTTTAAGCGTGGGCATCCTGCCCACTCCACAATAAAATTTACTCTTTGTGGAACAGGCCGGAAAGCCTGTTGCTGAGAATGATGCAATAGGTGCGAGTAAATTGATATCTGGCGGCATTCTCCCCAAACCTGTAGAGGCGAGTTTTAGCAACTATAAATTGCCTGAAATCAATAATCTCATAAACCGACCCCCACCCGACAATAAAATTCTGGATAAAGAATTGTGCAAGATGTGCGAGTGAATTGATATCTTGTGCCGAACGCAACAATCCGCCAGATATTTCAATCCCACAGCAGACTATTGCCACAGGTGCAACATATCAATTTATTAGATATATTAAACAAGGTTAGTTTTTTTTATAATAACGCTTATGGCTGTCAATCTCGCTGCCCCAACAAGTTCTAGTCTCAAACCAGAAGCCCAGAATATCTCAGCACTCAAACAAGTCTTTCAGACAATTGAGGCCGATAGCTGTCCGGGTTCCTATAATTTTCATATGCACACAGTCTACTCCGACGGGCGATTGCAGCCAGAGAAATTGATGGAACAAGCCATAGCCGGAGGTCTCAAAGGCTTAGCTATCACCGACCACCACAGCACCCAAGGCTACGTTAAAGCTCAAATTTGGCTGGATAATTGGAAATTAAACCATCCCGACAAAAATAGCGAAGCACCTAGTCTCTGGACAGGCGCTGAAATTAATGCCGAATTGCTTAACAATGAGGTACACATTCTCGGTTATGCCTTCGATCCGCAACATCCCAGTCTCAAACCTTACTTGCGAGGTAAAAGCACTGAAGGCACTTATTTTTATTCAGCAGCCAGGGTAATTGAAGCTATTCATGAAGCAGGAGGTTTAGCAGTTCTCGCACATCCTTGCAGGTATCGATCGACTGCCGATCAACTAATCCCAGAAGCAGCCCGTTTCGGCATTGACGGTGTAGAAACCTACTATGCTTACGGTAATCCCAATCCTTGGAAACCGAGTCCCAAACAAACCGCTTTAGTCAAAGAATTAGCAGAAACTTATGGTTTGCTGGGAACTTGTGGCACGGACTCTCACGGCCTGAGTCTTCTCGTCCGAATCTAAATAGTTCGGAAATAAGAAGTGCTTTATCCGGTCCTTACCAGTCTAAGCATTAGCGGATATATCTCTTATGAAAGCAATCAGAATGAGTCGAAAACAAACAGTTTATCAGGTCAATCGATTTTAGATTTTAGATTTTAGATTTTAGATTGACTCCACGGATAAATTCGGGGGCAAGTTTCCTCGGATACAGGTTTTTTATTTCTGGGTCCTGAGTCTGCGCGTTGGAATGAATCCGGGGGCTTGTATCCTGGATGGTTGATTGTCATATTAGGTGGGCTAAAATGACTATACAATTGTTTGGTAGTGAGGACTTCAGTCCTCATAAAAGTCTGTGGGCTGAAGTTTTCACTACTTGCCTGATAACGGCTATTTTACGGGACGTGAGATGATTGCGATCGCCCGGATGAGCTTTCGGTACCCAAAAGTAAGCAATTGCTTTCTTCAGGTAATATTCTTGCAACTCCGAGAGACATTGCGCCCTAAAAACCAGTCGCCCTTCTACCGTTCGGGGAACAACTGACAAGCCCGGTTAGTTGGCTGATTTGCCCAATCCAAGCGAGAATTCCCAAATCGATCCATCCAACCTTCCAAATAAGCTCGATTAGCCTTTTTTTCCTCTGGGTCGGAGGTATTCATGGGATGAGGTGCTAAACCCAAAATAGTCGCCGTCGTCACGCAAAACATCGACTTCTGAAAACTTTGGCAAATTTGCACCCGCACATCGTCTTCACCACGACAGCTAGTGCGATAAACTTCGTGCAAATACTCCGGCAAATAATGACGCATATCTTGCATCAATTGAGTTGGCGGAATCCCTGCACCTCCAATAGGTAAAGGATCAGCAAACAAAGCCCCGTAGGCAAAATCTTTTTGTTTTTCCGGGATTTGATGAGCTTGAGCGTTGTAAGAAACTGTGCCAAAAAAAGCTGTACCCCGAAAGAAAACAGCCTCTACATAAGGCACGGCTACATCTGGTAAAAATGTCAAGTTAGCCGATGCCGGAATGATATCGTAGACTTGACCGTGAATCTTGACGCTGTAGGTAATCGGTAGGCTGGCCCCGGCGACTAAACCGGCTTTGACAAAATCAACTACATCAGAAATAGACTTAGTTTCCCCTCGATCGTAGGAATCAGATAAGTCCATAAACAAATCGCTCATTACCCGCCAAAACTGACCGAGACCGGTGTAGTAAGCCAGCATCCGCACTTGTTCCGGCAAAAAATCAGGAAATGCTTTGTTGAGTCCCTGCATGAAAAAATTGCCTTTCAGTTTAGCAGCGATCGCCTTTTCGGCCAAACTGCTAAATTCCGGGGAATCCAAATAACTGTCCAAACCCCCGCCGCCGTGCCAAAGCATTGTTCTCATGCAATACTCAGCATACTCAAAATTTATGCGATCGTGCCACAAATAGCGCCTTAATTTGGGCAGCGTCACCTCTCCGTTAAAATATTTAAAAAACGGAAAAAGCACTAAAAACTGTTCTTCGGCAATATAATTGAGATTGCGAGAATAGGCATCTAAAACAATAGCATAACTTTTCAGAACGCCGACAACTTCAACCACATTTTCCGTAGATTCAGGCAGTAAAGCTTTGCCTGATTCCAAGATATCAATGTATGCGGAGAGGGGATGGGAAGATGGTTTTAATACGGTACGTGTCATTTTAATTAAGCCTGAATAGAAGGAAGAACGAAGAAATAGGTTTGTAGTAAGGAATGCAAGTCCTTTAATGATGGGCTAAAAGCTGTTAACAGAGGACTTGCACTCCTCACTACGAACCTATGGACTAAAAGCTGTTAACAGAGGACTTGCATTCCTCACTACGAACCTAGGTCATATTTTATTTCAAGTTTTGAGCAATCACTTTAACTTGCGGTGGCACATTAGCTACCATTCCGATCGCAGTTTTTTCGCTCAAAGCAACTAAAACTCCCGGCTGCACTCCCATGATTGCAATAATTATTGCTAAAACCAGCGAAGGAATGCGATCGCGCCAGCGGACTTGTGGCAAATTTACCACCACATCCGAAAGGCGGCCGAAAAAGGCGCGGTTGACCATAATTAAAAAGTAAACTGAAGTTAAACCAGTGCCGATCATGCAGAGAAAAGTTTGCACCGGAAACACTGGCAAACTGCCCCGAAATATCAAAAATTCAGCAATAAATCCAGCCAAACCCGGAATCCCCGCACTTGCCATCACGCCGAGGATCATTAAACTGCCAATCATCGGCAAACCGCGATCGGGATTGAACAAACCTTTGAGAACATCGATGTTGCGAGTGCCAGATTTTTTGTACACAATGCCGACGGTTAAGAATAGTAGCGCCGAAATTAAGCCGTGGCTAACCATTTGTAAAACAGTTCCCAGCAGACTAATCGGAGTAGCTGCGGCGCTAGCTAACAAAATGTAGCCCATGTGAGCGATCGAACTATACGCTACAATTTTTTTCATATCTTTTTGGGCGATCGCGCAACTCGCCCCGTAAAGCACACTCACCACCGCCCAACTCGCCAAAGTCGGCGCCGCCACCGCCCACGCATCTGGAAACAAACCTAAACCAAAGCGCAGCATCCCATAAGTTCCCAGCTTCAAAAGCACCCCCGCCAGCAACACCGAAACCGGGGTCGAAGCTTCTACGTGAGCATCCGGCAGCCAAGTATGAAAAGGCACCAAAGGCATCTTAATGCCAAAAGCCAGCAACACCCCTGCCAGCAAAACAATTTGCCTTACCAAAGGCAAGGGCAATCCTCCTTGCAAATGCGATGCGCCCGCTGCACCAACCAGATCGAAACTCGAAGCACCGCTAAGCCAACCAGTGCCCAAGAAAGCAGCCAGCAGCACAATTCCCGAAAATGCAGTATAGATTAAAAACTTAGTAGCAGCATAACCCCGGCGCTCGCCTCCCCAAATCGCAATTAACAGGTAAAGCGGAATCAATTCTACCTCAAAAAACAGGAAAAATAGCAGCAAATTTTGAGATAAAAAAGCCCCTGTTACGCCGCCAGTAATTAACAGAATCAAAGAATAATAAAGTCGAGGTCTGCGGATCGACTCATCCGTAGCGTAAATAGCTACCCCTGTCAGCAGAGTATTTAAAATTACCAAAGGCAGAGCCAAACCATCAACACCGAGATTGTAATTCAATCCCAAAACATCTATCCAAGGAATGAATTCCGCAAACTGCAACTGACTGGTACTGGCATCAAACTGAAATGCCAAAATCACCGAGAGAATAAAAGTTATACCCGCAATGGCGATCGCAACATTCCGAACTATTTTAGAACTCACTGAACCGGGCCAGAGCCCAATCAGGGCAGCAGCCAACATTGGTATCCAGATTAAAGCACTGAGCATCAATTAAAACTTTCCTTTGTTACACAGTATTTAGAGCTATATTTAACATTAACGCAAAGCAACTACATATAAAAGCGATCGGCCCATTTTCTTGTTAACATACATTCAAATGTGTCTGGAATCCTCTTATGACCTCAAGTCTTACAGATCGAGAAGATTTGCCAATTAAATCCGGTTCTCCTTCCACCCGCCTCACCGTTGCCGACTTGGAACAACTGCAAAGTATACTCTCGGAAGCACATCTCGACTACCAATTAGAACTGGTAGACGGGAAGATGATCGTTATGGGCCCCTCAGACATTGTATCGAGCGAAATTGGCGCCGAGTTTGGCAGACTTTTACTAAACTGGGTCAAACCCCGCAAACTCGGACGGGTATTTGAATCTAGCGGCGGGTTTATCCTCCCCAATTCCGATCTGAGAGCTCCCGATGTTTCTTTTGTAATAGCCGATCGCCTCAAACAAAGTAAAAGGTATTTTGCCGAACTTGTTCCCGACTTAGTGGTAGAAATCAAATCTCAGTCCGATCGCCTCAAACCCCTCCGAGAAAAAATTTTATCATTCATCGAACTCGGAGCCAAAGTAGGAATATTAATCGACCCGGACAAGCGCACAGTAACAATTTACACTCCGACAGCCGAGCCAGTGGTATTGAGAGACGGCGACATGATTTCAATTCCCGAACTTTTGCCCGGTTGGGAAGTTGCGGTGACAGAATTGTGGCCGATAGAGTTTGAATAAAATTAGATAAAAAAGCAGACCAACCCAGAATAAAATCATCTGCGTTCATCTGCCTTCATCTGCGGTTTAAATTTGAATAACAACTGTCAACTGTCAACTGTCAACTGTCAACTGTCAACTGTTCACCTGCGGTTTAAAACTTCCAAATAATCAACCCCAGCAACACAGCAACCCCCGTCGCAATAGTCAACACATAAAACTGCGACTGACCGGTGCCGCTGTACTTCAACCCTTCACCGCTGAAAATTGTTGCAAAACCAAACAAATTAACCGCCCCGTCCACCACATACCTATCAGTCCAAGCGCTGATTTTAGAAATAGAAGCCACAGCCCAAACCACAGTCACGCGGTAAACTCGATCGATATAAAAATCGTAAGCAAACAAATCCTGCAACACCGGCACCGGCAGCCTTACCGGTCGAGGTAAAACCTCGTACCAATAAATCGCCACCCCAACCGCAACGCCAATCAACCCAGATAACATTAACAGCGGAAGATGCAGAGTCTTCAACAGCAAATTTAAAGTATCAAAATCCCCCGTTTCCGCCCAAGGCCCAGTCCAACTAATTAAAAGTTGCCACTCCTGCAATATCCAAGGCACCAACAGCCCCATTACGGTCAAAATTACCATCGGCAAAGCCATTGGCCAACCGACTTCTGGAGCTCTGCGAGTTTTCGGCTGCGCTTTTCCAGCAAACACTAAACCGAATATGCGAGTTAAATTTAGCGCCGTCAAACCATTAACCAAAAGCAACACAATTACCAGCCACAAAGGCAGAGTCCAAAAACCGTTGAGCCAGCGCCGCATCGCCCAAAAGTTGCCTAAAGGCAACAGCGCCACCATCCCCGCAGCGCCTACTAAATAAGCCGTAGTCGTGGCAGGCATCTTCGACCACAACCCACCCATTTCTGTTAAATCTTGAGTGTTAGTTGTGGTAATAATTGACCCTACGCTCATGAATAATAAGCCCTTGGCGATCGAGTGCGCGAACAGCAACAGCAAAGCAATGTCAACTTGATTTAGCCCTACGGCGATAAACACCAAACCCAAAGAAGCGCTGGTAGAATGCGATAGTGCTCTTTTGATGTCGATTTGGGCGATCGCCACCAAGGAAGCGCCAACAGCCGTCACCGCACCCAAAACCACCAGCACCGCCTCTGCGATCGGCGACAGCGCTAAAACAGGCTGAAGTTTAATCAAAACATAAGCCCCAGCGCCCACAACTACCGTATTCCGCATAATCGAAGCCGGGTTGGGCCCTTCCATCGCCTCGTCGAGCCACAAATGGAACGGAAATTGAGCGCACTTGGCCGTAGGGGCGGCGATTAAAGCTAAACCTAAAAGAGTCGCCACTAGGGGAGACAAAGTTGCAGTTTCCGCCCATGTTTCCAAATCGGAAAAATTCAAACTTCCCGCTAAAGTTGAAAGCGTCACTACTCCCATCAGCAGCGGCACGTCTCCTACACGCTTGGTTAAAAACGCATCACGAGCGGCTGTTACTACGAGCGGTTGAGCGTACCAAAACCCGACTAGCAAGTAAGTTGAAAGCGTCAGCACTTCCAACAAAGCGTAAGTTAGAAGCAGCGAGTCGCTAATGGCAATGCCGCTAATTGCCGCTTCAAAAAAACCCATCAGCCCAAAAAATCGAGCTAGCGCCCAGTCTTTTTCCATGTAGCCTAGAGCGTAAATTTGTGCTAGCAAACTCAGAACACTCACTAACTCCATTGCTCCAACGCTGACGGTGGAGATTTCTATTGCAAAAGACAAATCTAAATCGGCTGCTTGCACCCAGTGCACGAGCAACTGTTGGGGCGGTTGATCCCAAGTCGCTGTAAAAATAACTGACCCGTGCAGGAAAGCCAACACCGTCATCAGCAAATTGAAGTAAGCTGCTGGTCTCGGGCCTGTTCTGCGAACGGTGCCCGTAGACCACGGCAAAGTTAAAATTGCGCCTATTAAGCCATATAAAGGTACCCACCAACAGGCTTGGAGGAGAAATTGAGTCATTTAATTTATCCCTTAAACTTCAAATTACGAGCTGCCTTTATACAAAAACAGTCGCGGGCGATCGCGCGAGGCCCTAAAACTTTGACTAAACCCGATCGTATAGTTGTGGCAAAATAATTTGCAGTCCAGATTAACTATACATGAAAGCATCAAAACTGATAATTATCTCAACACAAAATTATAGGCTGAGCAGAGGAGGCAGTCAAAGAAAAAAATGCCTGCCGATGGGCCAAGACTGCCTTTTTTGCCGATTTCCCTGCGATCCCCATTTTGAAATCCCCTAGTTTCCCGCCAGCGATCAGCTCCGGCTTCGCATACCGAACTCTACTTGATGAGTATTCTTACTTACTTTAATCCCCCCTCGCTCTCGGTATCTATCCCTCTAAATATTAAGATTATTAAATAAATATGAAATTATTTTAAGTAACATAAAAAATTTTAATTTTTGTTATTAAACATTATGATGTTAGTTTATATTGTCAAGGTGGACACCTTCCCCTATTCTTATAGGATAGGAAGCTTTACACTGCATTACTAAATAATGTGGGCCTCCCCGTCCAAATTTTTAGATTTCTCAAAGATTTGTAACGGTAATTTCGCTCATCCTCAAAGGAGATTCAAAAATGTCAATTGCCGTGGGAATGATTGAGACAAAAGGTTTTCCCGCTGTTGTGGAAGCTGCCGATGCTATGGTCAAAGCTGCCCGCGTTACCCTCGTGGGCTATGAAAAAATTGGCAGCGCCCGCGTCACCGTAATTGTGCGCGGCAACGTGTCGGAAGTCCAAGCCTCAGTCGCAGCAGGAGTGGAATCCGTCAAGCGTGTGAACGGCGGAGAAGTCGTCTCTACCCACATCATCGCTCGCCCCCACGAAAACCTAGAATACGTTCTGCCGATTCGATATACAGAAGCAGTAGAACAGTTCCGAGGCTACTAAGTTCTTAGCGCACAAAAGTTTTCTTAAAAGAAAATTTGTGCGATCGTCAAAAATTAACTGTTTAGTTCCCCAAATATTCAATCAGGAGTAAAACCAATGGCAATTGCAGTTGGCATGATCGAAACCCTAGGCTTCCCCGCAGTGGTAGAAGCCGCTGACGCGATGGTCAAAGCAGCCCGCGTCACCTTGGTAGGCTACGAAAAAATCGGTAGCGCTCGGGTTACGGTCATTGTAAGAGGAGATGTCTCGGAAGTGCAAGCTTCTGTCGCAGCCGGAGTAGAGTCAGTGAAGCGCGTTAACGGCGGACAAGTGATGTCCACCCACATTATCGCCCGCCCTCACGAAAACTTAGAGTACGTGTTGCCGATTCGCTACACCGAAGCTGTAGAACAGTTCCGTGAAGGCGTCAGCGGCATTCGCCCTCTCAACAGATCATAAGATAGGCGATTCCCTACGGGATAGCTTCGCTTCACGGCTGTTAGGGGCGTTTGGTAATTAAAAATTAAAAATCGCGATGTTTTTGATTTAGCATTTTTAATTTTTAATTGAGGTGGGCATGGGATATTGGTTATTAGTCATGAGTCATGAGTCCGTCGATTTTAGATTTTAGATTTTAGATTTTAGATTTTAGATTGACTCTCGCATTGAATTGGGGAGCTTGAACTCTTAGTCTAAAATTTCGAGATCGTCCACTTAAGTGGGGAATTTTACCCGTTTCTGGCGAGTCATTAGTTACTAGACGAAGAACTCTAAAAGACGCAGAGCAGACAGAAGAAAGCAAATCTAAAAACGACAAGTGACTAAGTGAAAAAATGACAATTACCAATTACCTATTACCTATTACCTAAAATGCAAATGGCCAAAGTTCTCGGCACAGTTGTCAGTACCCAAAAAGAGCCGACACTGAGAGGATCGAAATTTCTACTGCTGCAATTCATCGATGAGGAAGGTTCGCCAGTTCCCGGCTATGAGGTAGCCGCTGACTGTGTGGGCGCTGGTATAGATGAATGGGTTTTAGTGACCCGAGGCAGCGCAGCCCGGATCGCGCCCGGAAGCGAAAACCGTCCGATCGATGCTCTAGTAGTAGGCATTATAGATACTGTCAATGTAGAAAACCGCCTCATTTACAGTAAAAAAGACGACCCGTACGGCTAGTTGCAACCGTTGGCAGTTGGCAGTTGGCAGTTGATAGTTGGCAGTTGACATTGAACAGTGAACAGCTAACAGCTAACAGCTAACAGTGAACAGCTAACAGTGAACAACTAACAACTAACAACTAACAACTAACAAAAAGATTTTTCAGTTTAGGAGAACTTAATTTATGGCAGTCCGCAACGTTGCGGCTCCCCCGACGCCTTGGTCGAAAAACTTGGCTGAGCCTAAAATTCACGACACCGCCTTCGTACATTCCTTTTCTAACATTATTGGGGATGTGCAGATCGGTTCTAATGTGATGATTGCCCCCGGGACATCTATCCGCGCCGATGAAGGTACTCCTTTTTATATCGGACAAGGAAGCAACATTCAAGACGGAGTAGTGATTCACGGCCTAGAACAAGGCCGAGTCACAGGAGACGACGACAAGTCTTATTCTGTGTGGGTGGGGAAAAATACTTCCCTCACTCACATGAGTTTAATTCACGGCCCGGCCTACGTGGGCGACAACTGCTTTATCGGCTTTCGCTCCACGGTGTTCAATGCCAGAGTGGGCAACGGCTGCATTGTCATGATGCACGTACTAATTAAAGATGTGGAGATTCCCCCCGGTAAGTACGTACCTTCGGGAGCCATCATCACTAATCAGAAGCAAGCAGATCGCTTGCCTGACGTTCAAGATTCTGACATTCAATTTGCGACCCATGTCATCGGCATCAATGACGCTCTGAGAACGGGTTATCGCTGCGCTGAGAACATCGCCTGTCTAGCACCAATTCGCAACGAGCAAACTAAAAACCCAAATATGACTCAAACCAAATATTCTACCCATGCCGGCACCCAATTGAGTTCAACTCTTGCCGATAGCATCCGTAATTTACTAGCTCAAGGATATAGCGTGGGAGCAGAACACGCCGACGCACGCCGCTTCCGGACCGGTTCTTGGCGTACTTGTGGCCCGATTTCCTCAACCCGTGACTCAGAAGTGATCGCGGCTTTGTCAGCTTGCATGGCCGAGCACCAAGGAGAATACGTCCGCTTGATTGGGATTGACACCAAAGCCAAGCGCCGCGTACTAGAAGAAATCGTCCAAAGACCGGGAGACAACGGCTCTAACGGTTCTAACGGCGCGAAAACTCACCAATTTAACGGTAAAGTTGCACAAGCTTCTAACCACAATAGCGGTTCCGTGTCAAGCGGAAAATTGAGTGCCGAAACAGTGGCTCAGGTTCGCGGCTTGCTAGCTCAAGGCTACAAAATTGGCACGGAACACGCCGACGCGCGCCGCTTCCGCACCAGTTCTTGGCAAAGCGGGGCTTCGCTGCAAGTGAGAAACGAATCTGAGGCGATCGCCGCTTTGGAAGCTGTGATGAACGAGTACCCGGGCGAATACGTGCGCTTGATCGGGATTGACCCGAAAGCTAAGCGGCGCGTGGTTGAAGAACTTATTCAGCGTCCAGACGGCCCGGTTGCTCAATCGGCTAAGCCGGCAGCAACATCGGGATACAAAGCAGCTTCGACTGGTTCGGCCAGCAGCGGAAGTTTGACCGGCAAGACGATCGACCAAGTCCGCAACCTGCTTTCCCAAGGCTACAAAATTGGCACGGAACACGCCGACGCGCGCCGCTTCCGCACCGGTTCTTGGAGCAGTTGCGCCCCGATCGCATCCAACCGCGAATCCGAAGTGATTTCTGCCCTCGAAAGCTGTCTCAAAGAACACAGTGGCGAGTACGTCCGTTTGCTGGGTATCGACTCCAAGGCGAAGCGCCGGGTACTCGAAGAAATTATCCAACGACCTTAATTTGCCTGGTAATTAGCTTATTTCTCCCGTTAAGCCCTCGCACAGGTGCCCACGGGAGAAATCCCAGCGGATAGAAGTTGGATTTGAGATAGTTAAAAAGCTCGATTGAGAAGGGTTGGTCAAAATCTAGAATCTTCTGCAACTTTCTAGAAAACGTTAAAGCATCAATCTTCTCAGTATTAGTAAATTATCGCTTCTTAGATTGACATGGTTAAATTTATTAGTCGAAAAAACCCATAATTTAAAGTCCTTTGATCTAAAAAAATCGCTCCTTTCATGGTGAAGTTGAATGTATTTATCGCCACTGCAATTAAGTAGCAACTCTCAGATTTTGATGAGTGGCGATGTAGTTGTGAATGAGGGTGCGGCGATCGCCCCTGGAGCAATCCTGCAAGCAGATCCCGGAAGCCGGATCTTGATCGCCGCCGGTGCCTGTATCGGTATGGGAGTTATCCTTCACGCCCGTGAAGGTACTCTGGAAATCGCAGCGGGCGTTATTCTTGGTGCAGGAGTGCTGGTGGTAGGTGCGGGAACGATCGGGGAAAATGCCTGTATTGGCGCCGCGACCACCCTAATCAATCCTTGTATTGACAAAATGCAAATTATGCCAGCAGGTTCTCTAATGGGAGATACCAGCCGCCAAGTCACCCCAGAAGCAACCGCAACAGCCCCAACAGCAGCGCCAACATCACCAGAAACCCCCGAAGCCACTACGCCACCAGTTGATCGACCGATCGAGCCGATCGAGCCGCCACAACCCCCCGAAACACCGCCTCAAACTGCGCCGGAGACGGCCCCAGACCCGCCGGAATCCACCGCCGCAGATCCGCCCCAACCAGGGGAAACACCGACTATTCTCTACGGTCAAGCTCACATCAATCGGCTGTTGGGGACACTGTTTCCGCACCGACAAGCTTTTAATCGATCGGAGGAAAACGGCCAAACTCTATCGGGCGGTTCCGGGTAGCCGTCATTTCGGCAAAAGGCAGCTATGCTGAAGGCAGAAAGATCAAATATAAATAGGTAATCTCATATTATTGGTAGCTCAGCAATTTGTCAGGCCTTGCCGTAGCAATCTGTGTCTTGTAGCTCGTGCAGTCTGTCTTCTCATCTGAGAAACTATAAACTATCAACAAATTTTTATTTTGGGAAGTTTCTAAGGGTAATAGAAGATGGACGGACAAACAGATCGTAACAGTCACGAAGAGCGATCGCAGCGCCAGGAATACTTCAAAGACACTGCTTTGGGTTTGGTATCCACCAAGAGTTTTCCGGCAATTGTGGGGACTGCTGACATGATGCTGAAGTCGGCAGGAGTGATTTTAGTAGGATACGAAAAAATTGGTTCCGGTCACTGTACCGCGATCGTCCGGGGCAGAATTTCGGATGTGCGTTTGGCTGTGGAAGCTGGAGCTCAAACTGCCGAACAGTTCGGGCAGTTTGTTTCTAAGTTGGTGATTGCTAGACCTTTGGCTAATTTGGAAGTGGTTTTGCCGATCGGCTTTCGGCTGACTGAACTTTCGGAAAAAGGCAGTTATTCTCGGCTTAGCAATCAGGCGATCGGTTTGCTCGAAACCCGGGGATTTCCGGCAATGGTCGGTGCTTGCGATGCTATGCTCAAATCTGCAGACGTACACTTGGCAGCTTACGAGAAAATTGGCGCCGGCTTGTGCACGGCAATTATTCGCGGTGCAGTTGCAGATGTAGCAGTAGCCGTAGAAGCCGGGATGTACGAAGCTGAGCGAATTGGCGAGTTGAACGCGGTGATGGTAATTCCGAGGCCTTTGGAAGATTTGGAACAAACTTTACCGCTGGCGAGTTGCTGGATCGAGCAGCGTAAACCGGTGATGATGCCTGTGTCGGTTAAGGAAAAGGAACAAGAATTGATTGAACTTCCCGATTTGGAGAAATTGAGAGTTTATGTGGAAGAGGAAATCAATCGGTAATTGGTAATTAGGCAACAAAAGTTTGTAGAGACGTACGGCCACAAATACTGAGACTAAGTTTGTCAAAAAAATATAGAGTTTACTCGGTAGGACTGCTGGTAACAATTTATACTGAGTAGCAGTCTCAAACTTAATTTGCCGATCGAGCCGATCGCCGCTGCATCAAGAGACACAGAGCACCAAGTAAAACTAGACTTTTGAGATTAAGTCGATCGGGTAAACAATCGAACTGACTAATAAGTAAATCCAGCCGACGTGCAGAGCCTTTCAACAGGATTTAACTACTGTTAAAATAAACCAAAAATCCTGTTTACGGTAGATTGCCGGGAATCATTTAAGAGTTAATCTAACCGCAGGTGGATGCTCTTTCAACAGATGGACGGCTGTCGAACTCAAAACTGACTCCACAGGAATCAACCCCCAGAATCAAGCACTCTTGAAAGTTGACCTATGAACCTCAAACAATTTTACAAGCGCGGTTTGCACAGCGCCAAGAAAGGAAACTATGAAGCGGCGCTTGAGGACTTCGATCAGATACTGCAACTCAATCCCGCCGATGCCAAAGCCTATAACAATCGCGGCTTGGTTTACTATTACATGAAAGAGTACCAAAAAGCGATCGCCGACCTCAGCCAAGCCTTAGATATCAATCCTAATTTGTTCGAGGCTTACTTGAATCGAGGCAATGCTTGGCGTCATCTCGGAGAACACGAAAAAGCGATTGAAGATCTCAACTGCGCTTTAGCAAATAAGCCTAACAGCCACGCTATCTACAACAACCGGGGACTTGTACTTGCTAATTTAGGAAATTACGAAGAAGCAATAGAAGACTACAATCGAGCTCTATCTATCAATTCCAACAATTATAAAACCTATTACAACCGGGGGCGCGCTTACTACCTTTTGGGAGAAAAAGAGGCAGCAACAGAAAACTTTAATGAAACGCTGCGGTTGAATCCTAAATATATCAAAGCTTACATAAATCGAGGTCTCTGTTACCACCAATTAGGAGACAATACGCAGGCGATGGCCGATTACAACATTGCACTCGCCATCGATCCACAAAATGTTTATGCCTATTATAACAGAGGTTGCGTTCGCTATAAATTAAAACAAATGCAGCTTGCAATTGAAGACTTTGACAAAGCAGTAGAACTCGATCCGAACTATGTTAAAGCTTATCTCAACCGAGGTTTAGCACTGTATAAACTTGGAGATGTGACGGCAGCAAATAAGGATTTTTACCACGTAATGTGCATTAATGCGGAAGCTTATGTATACTACCAGGCCCAGCGGTGCACGCCTGATATTAATTCGTACTTTAAGGAAGCGCCACAGGTAGAACTTAATAATGCTGTAGAATACTACAATACAACCTTAAATACGATGTCAACTTCCTTAAGTTCCGCAGCATTAAACGCGGTCTGGAATCAAGAAGATTTGGAGAACAGAGACTCGATTATCTGTGAAGGTGAATTTATTAATGATTGATTTAGTATAGCCTTTCTCAGAAAGATGAGGTACAATAACAGCAGTGTGTAAACCAGTTAAAAATATCTGATGATGTAACTTGACTGAACGCCCACTCTATGGCTTTGGCTAATTCTTGATAATTAGTAGTCTTGATAGAACGGAGAATAATTTTAAGCTTTGACCAGAGATTCTCAATTGGTGAGAAATCGGGTGAATATGGAGATAAGTATATTAATTTTGCCCCTTTTTTCGATCGCTTTTTTCACTTCTTCTCCCAAGTGAATGGGACAATTATCCATAACTACACAAGCACCTTTCCATAGTTTTGGCACAAGTTTTCTGATAATAAAAGCTTCAAATGTAATTGCATCAGTTGGGCCTATTAGATTAACCGATGTCAAAATTTCCTTGACTGACATTGCTCCAATTATTGAGACATTTTTGCCACGTTTAGTTGGTTTTGGTCCCCGGGCTCTTTGACCTTTCAAAGCTCTAGCATATAACCTAACCATTGCTAAATTAACTCCAGATTCGTCAATGAATATTAAGTCTTTCAAACTAATTTTTTTTATTTTTTGCCAGAACTCACATCGCAGGAGTTGAACTCGGTCGGTGCCTTTGTCCGAGGGGAAGAGAGTTTTTTTTTGACAGTAATATCTAAGATTTTTATCCTTCTTGCTATTGTCGCTCTACTAACGGAAAATCCAATTTTCCCATAAAGTAAATAACGAAGTTCTTCAAGAGTAGCATCATTGTTTGATTCAATCAATTCCCCCAATATGAGTAGTTGCTCTGCATTCAGTTTGCCTTTGACTCCACGGGAGCATCCCGATTTTGCAAGTATACAAAAGTATGATAAAATGCGCTGCTTTTGGGAAAAGCCAACACTTAGCTTCCTCCAAAAATATGTTTTAGAGTCAATCAGCCATTTTAGAGGAACTGAAGAATAGAGTGTCTCAAGAGTTACAATAGTCAATAAATAATTTTGAGAGACTAAACATGACGCCTGACTACCCGAGCACGCTTACAAGCTCATACTGCTGAAATCGCCAAAATTTTATACAGAAACACTTCCCCCGAGGCATTAGATAACCTGGAAACAATAGAAGGGCACTTGAGAAAACAATGGATAGAGATAGTGGGACCCGAAGTTGCTTTTTTTTTATCAAAGAAACCACGGGAACAGACAAAGGACGCCGCCGAACAGTAAAAAGCTGTGTGGGTGAGTTAACAATTACCGACAAACAAGCAGAAAAATTAAATCTCAAAAAATCGACTCGCTTGGCCCCTTTTTTTGAGAAATGCTGTCTGCGACAAGTAGCCCTGTTATCCTATTCCAAGGCATCTCAAGAAATTGAAGTACAGACGGGAGTCAAGATAGGTCATACCAGTTTACATAGATTGGTAGAAAACCAAGAGTGGGTTGAACCAGTAGCCTCCGACCCCATTAAAGAAACCAGCGTAGATGGGGGGAAAGTGCGTATTAGAGGACCAAAAGGAGAGGGTTCTCACTGGCTCGATTATAAAGCAGTTAGTCTTCATGACAGCTTTTATGCTGCATATTTTCTGGAAAATGAAGTATTGATTAATTATGTCAATCGTCAGCCGTTAAATTCCCTAGTACAGCTCGGCGTAAATACACAGACTATTAAACAGCCAAGACTTTACCCTTATATGTCCACTTAAAAGGTTTGGCCATTGGGCTCTCCTGAGTTTATGGTGTAAAATGTACATACTAATACATTTACCATTATGAGCTTCCATCTAGACTATCTATT
>NZ_JAUBOS010000147.1:0-2141 GCF_036700365.1 Microcoleus sp. w2-18bC1 | reverse complement strand
TTGTTTGAGTCGATGGGAGGTATTATCCTCCGCACCTCTCAGTTAGATCCGGACGTGCTGGTTTCCCCGCATCCGGCTCCCGATGTTCTTGGCTTGCGGCTTTGCTCATGTGGATATAATCGTGGCAACTTTCGTGAACCGCTAGAAGGTTGTTTATTTTCCAATTACTGTGACATCCATCTACGTGGTGCAGATGAATCCTTTCATCGCCTAGCATTTTTAAACCACATTCCCCACATTTATGGTGTTGCCGTTTTAAAGCTTTAGAGGTTTCGCCGTTATAGAGTTTGCTGTTACGCTCACTCCAGTAGGCTATGTCTCCGTCGTAGGGAGATTTCTCTCCTTTGACATTGACAAATTTGTTTTCGGAGTAAGGAACCGTCGGGAATGCTTTTTCTATCAATTTCTTGACAGTATAACGATTCTGCTTTGCTTCCTTGTTAAATACCTTGAAGGCTCTCTTGTTGAGGAACCACAGTGAAAACCGTGACCCTTCCAACTTACAGTAGCGATGGTAGTTTCTCCAACCTCTAACTACAGGGGCTAATTTCTCAGCCTTGTCCGTAGCACCATAATTCGAGTTGTTAACGATGTGTTTTACCTTCTGACGAAACGCTTTAAAATTGTCCGCTGATGGAACGCATCTAAATTTCCCGTTGTTTTGCACTTTGAAATGCCAACCGAGGAAGTCAAATCCATCTGTCGTAGCCGTTAGCTTAGTTTTCTTTTCACTAACCTTCATGCCTCGTGCTGCCAGAAATTCGCTGACTTTATCAAGTATTGCCTTCGCATCATCTTTAGGCTTCAGAATTATTACCATGTCATCCGCGTAACGGACTGATTGATGTATTTCCTCAATCCCATTGAGAGCAATATTGGCTAATAATGGACTTACCACGCCCCCTTGCGGGGTTCCTTGTTCTGGAAATCCTGGATTGACTCCTGATTTTAGACACCGGAATATTCCGGTCTTGATGCCTAATGGGGCGATGAGTCTTTCCATAATGCTATTGTGGCTTATCCTGTCGAAGCATTTTTCGATATCGAGTTCTATGACTCGCTTGGATATTCCGTGGGCTTTTGAGCTTAGATTTAGGAAAAGAAATTTCTGCGCGTCCTGCGCTGACCTCCCTGTCCTGAATCCGTAGCTACGAGCGTGGAAGGTTGCTTCATGTGCTGGCTCTAGCGCGTATTTTGCGAGGCATTGCCACGCTCTATCGGCGATAGTAGGTATCTTAAGGAGGCGGGTACTCCCATCCTTTTTTGGGATTGGTATTGAACGTAACTTCTGATGTTTCCAGTTGTTACTTTTGGCTCTGAGTTCTTCACTCAGAGCCAACCTTTCCTCAAATGTGAGTGAGGCTATCCCATCGATTCCCGCAGTCTTTTTGCCAGCATTTAGTTGAGTTACTTGACGTATCGCCAACATTCTTGCAGCCCGAGATTTCAGAATTAGCTTTTGAAGAGACTTCGCTTTCTGCTTGTCTCCAACTTGAATCGCTTTAAACACTCGTTTTTGTAGGCGGAATAAATCACGGCGGAATTTCTTCCACGGTAACGTCTTCCAAGATTCACTAACATTGCTGCTGTGTCTAACCATGCGCTGCTCTTACTTATGTTTTCTGAACACCTCAGACCAATTACGGTCTGTCCTACCCGAACTAAGGGAGTTCCGCTGCTCGTCTAGCCTACGAAAGAGTTCGACTTCCCCTTGACCCTCAGTTCGTTTTTCTTCGTTCCCTCGGGCGTGATTGATTGTTCCTTTAGGTGGAGCCAATTTAACTGCTGGATTCCCTGGACTCTTGCCGATATTGAGACAGGTGATTCGGCGGGAATGAACTCCAGTGGAGTCGGGAGTTTTGGTCTGTGTCCCGCTCTAGATTAAGTTACTTTTCTAGGCTCTGTTTCACCATTGGAACCCCCCATTAGCGCCAAGTGTCACCCCACATTGGGTGTCTGGTTGCGCCCTGTTCCCAGCTTCACTCTCCAAGAATCGAGCTCGGTCGGTGTGGGCAGATAGGGAGTCATACCTGAGTCTGGCAGAAGGGGCTTGCACCCTTATCAGACCGAGAGTTCAGCCTTGTGGCTGGAAACGTTATGTACGGGCTTTCACCGTGATTCACGTTTCAACGAATCGCACT
>NZ_JAUBOS010000095.1:0-17733 GCF_036700365.1 Microcoleus sp. w2-18bC1 | reverse complement strand
CCTACCGAAACTGGTCTAAACTAACTATGTTATTCTACCACAAATATAGTCTGTCTACTTACGCCGAGCTGTACTAGTTATTTTCGTTGCCAGGTTTGCCTGGTAATGAAAACCCGGAGGCTCTGCCTTCAAACTCTTGTCTCATTTTAATGGAGGCAAAGCCTCCCGATATCTGTCCCCAGGCTCTGCCGGGCTACGAGCAAAATGTAGCGCCCAATCTCAACTGGAAACCATCTAAGCAGAAATAGGTACTGGTTCAGCACCAATATAGCTCGTAACTGCGATCGGGGGAGAAGTCGGCTTAGCAATCAAATAACCTTGAACCAAAGTTGCTCCCCGTTCTCGCACCCACTCAAACTCCTCCAAAGTTTCTACACCTTCAGCAACAGTTTTAATTTCTAATTGAGCGGCAATTTCTAACATCTTTTCGGTAATGAGTGCCTTATAATAATCTTGATGGACGTTGCGAATTAATTGCATATCCAACTTAATAAAATCTGGACGCAGTTGGTGCATCAAATTTAAATTAGAAGAACCGCTGCCAAAATCGTCCAGGGCGATTAAAAATCCTGCCTCTCGGTAAAATCTCAGAATATTAATCAAGTGATCGATATCAGGAGGGTGCTGAGATTCCGCTACTTCAAAAACAATATTGCTGTGAGGAATTCCCGCTTCATCAATAGCCTGTACAGTTCTTCGCAGGCACGTAGCGGGATCGTAAACTGAAGTCGGAGAAAAATTAATAAAAAGTAGTTCTTTGATATCGTAAACATGGGCTTCGCGGATAGCGCGAGTCCGAGCTAAAACATCTAGTTGAAAAATCAGACCGGCTGATTCTGCTTGGGCAAAAATCCGACCCGGATAAATTAAGTTTCCTTGCTCGTCAATTCCTCGGAGTAGGGCTTCATGGGCAAAAATTTTAGAAGTATCTGAGGTATAAACAATAGGCTGAAAATGTGTAGTAATGCGTTCTTCCCACAACAAATCTAACAGCCAGTCCGACTGGCTGAAGTTAATAAAAGAGCATAAGGAAGTGCTGCGATAAAAATCGCTAAGTTGTGGCTTTTGAACTTCGCGCATCCACAAAACTTTTGTTTCTTTCAACTCTTGAGTTGTCAGCACAGATGATGCTAGGGCGCTAAACTTTTCTTTGGCAATTCCCTCAAGCATAACGTACAAACACTTGCTTTCTTCTAACAGCCGGAATTCAAGTTCAGCCTTGGTTAATGCAGAAATAACCTTTTTGAGCGTGTGCGATACTGGAAACCACAGGTATAGACCTCCGCTGCCCTCTATTTTTGCGGGTACTGTTTCGCAGCGAGAGCAGGAGCCGAAGGCTTTGCCACTTATTTGCATTGGAATATCCTCCGGTTTTTAGGTTAATTTTAGGCAGGCTAACTACTCTGTTATATTATAAGCTCATTCAGCTATTAATTCATCTATCTCAAGATGTAAATCTTAATGAACTTGTATTTAAGAATTATTGCAGTATTTATACTTGTCTCCGGTTTCAAACCTTGGTCAAAGTTCTCAGCATCGAGCAAGTAGGTGTGATTAAACACAGTCCCCAATCATCACAGACTGAGAAGGCGAAGACTTGTAGACTTGTTCTCTACTCTCTACTGCCGATCTGATTGTTTACGTTTTATTCTATAGTTCGCTCTGCCAAAACAGTCGCTACAGCTAATTGTTTAGCAAAGGGGAATTCAAACGCCCGTGAAGCGCAGCTATCCCGTAGAGAATCGCCCGATCGACTAATTTATGCGTACCAGAAATCTACACACCCGGACGATCGCCCAAAACAAACTCACTTGCTGGGGCATATCCACTTTAATTTTATAATCGGGATGACAGGATTTGAACCTGCGACCCCCTCGTCCCGAACGAGGTGCGCTACCAAGCTGCGCTACATCCCGAAATTAGTCACTAGATTTTAAGCTTATCACATTCAAGTAAAAATTTAGCAACCTCGTATATAATTATTTGTAAAACACTACTCAGGCGGAGACAGACGTGACAGTTAAGCCCCAGTGGTTGCGAGTTAAAGCCCCTCAGTGGGAGCGCGTCGGCAACGTCAAAGAAATTTTGCGGGATTTATCCCTGAATACGGTTTGCGAGGAGGCGTCGTGTCCGAACATCGGCGAATGCTTCAACGCAGGTACTGCGACATTTTTGATTATGGGCCCGGCTTGTACCCGCGCCTGTCCTTACTGCGACATCGATTTTGAGAAAAAGCCCCAACCTTTAGATCCCACAGAACCCCAAAGATTGGCCCAAGCAGTGCAGCGGCTCAAACTTAATCACGTCGTGATTACCTCTGTCAACCGGGACGATTTGCCGGATGGGGGCGCGTCTCAGTTTGTCGAGTGCATTCAAGCGGTGCGCTCGGCGATGCCCAATACAACTATAGAAGTTTTGATTCCCGACTTGTGTGGCAACTGGCAAGCTTTAGAAATCATTCTCGGAGCCCGACCAGAGGTACTCAACCACAATACCGAAACCGTAAAGCGACTTTACCGCAAGGTGCGGCCACAAGGAAAGTACGATCGCACCTTGGAACTATTGCAGCGAAGCCGCGAACTCGCACCTGGGGTTTACACCAAATCCGGCATCATGGTGGGACTCGGAGAAACAGACGCCGAAATTCGGGAGGCGATGCAGGACTTACGGGCTGTCGGCTGCGATATTTTAACAGTTGGACAGTACCTGCAACCGACTCAAAAGCACTTGAACGTAGAAAACTTTGTGCCTCCAGAACAGTTTGATGCTTGGAGAAAGTTTGGCGAAGCTTTGGGATTCTTGCAAGTTGTTGCTTCTCCCTTAACTCGCAGTTCCTATCACGCCGAACAGGTAAGGGAACTGATGAAACTTTACCCACGCTAGCAATTTTAATTTGAGTTGACTCGCGCCCGTTAGCGAAGCCCTCGAAGAGGATCACACCATTCTCACTAAAACCAGATCAACCGGGTAACAGCCAGGAAAAACTTGCGCTTGATATGTAGGTCCTAGGCAAAAAACCCGGTTGTAGATGCTGGTGTTCTGGGCGTGATGTTAAGCGGGAAGCAGCAGCCAACACCAAAACAATTATCGGTCGATCGTCGTCTCCAAGTCGCGACTTACGCAAAAGAGATCCAGAAACCGGGTTTCTTCATCAAACTTCTAGGTTTTAATCAAGAAATTTGAGGAAGAAACCCGGTTTTTGCGTCAGCCAATAACTCGGTACAGAAGCCTCTAGCAACTCTGAAACCCATATTCTATAATGGATTAAACTTCTGCGCTCACTGTCGCGTATTTAATCAACAGCGCCGAGTTATATAAAGTTTTATTAAAAAAATGGCTAATTTTCCGAAGTGATCGGGAACCAGGTTATCGGTGATGAAGATTAACTTAACTTCTGACTAACGTCACTTGTTTCTAGCTAGTCACTATCTATACTAGCTACATAAACAAAGAAGTACAACACACTTTTCGGGCCTTCAACCTGTTACATCAGAAAGTTCTTAGCGTTTTCCAGAATCTTGGTAAAACAAGTGGGACAGCAAAAGTTCGATCAAACAACAGCAGAAAAGTCAGAGAAGTTACTAAAGAAACACAAAGCGGTGATGCTTCGTCTTAACCAAATGGGCATCTTAATTATAAATAACCGCTAAGCGTAGCATCTTTTCACCGGAGCCACTGAGAAAATCACTATGCCAGCCACCTCTTTTTACGCTGAAGCTGAATTCGACGAACAACTGCGAGTCAATCCCTTGCAAGGTGATGTGTTGGATGAAGATGCTGAAGAAGCTGGAGACGAACTGCTCGACCAAGACCCAGCAGAGACAGAAGATGCAGACCCAGCAGCCAAATTGCAAAAAAATGCCAACCGTCGCACTACAGATTTAGTGCGCCTGTACCTCCAAGAAATAGGTCGGGTTCGTCTCTTGGGTAGAGACGAAGAAGTCTCGGAAGCTCAAAAAGTTCAGCGCTATATCAAATTGCTGGAATTACGCAACACCGTCGCCTCGCAGGAAGAAGGGCTAATTGGGCGCTTCGTGCATTTAATAGAAGTGCGCGATCGCTTGTCCGCACAGTTGGGACACAAACCTTCCTTGGAACGCTGGGCCTTAACTGCCGGCGTCGGTGACGTGCCAGAACTAAAGCGAATTATGGCAGAAGGCAAGCGCCAGTGGGCCGAGTTAGCAGAAATGACGGTAGAGGCGATCGAAAGAATTCAAGCTGAAGGCGTCGAAGCTAAAGACCACATGATTAAGGCGAACCTGCGCCTGGTGGTTTCGGTGGCGAAAAAATATCAAAATCGCGGTTTAGAATTGCTCGACTTAATACAAGAAGGTACTCTCGGATTGGAGCGAGCTGTAGAAAAGTTTGACCCGACGCGGGGCTATCGGTTTAGCACCTATGCCTACTGGTGGATTCGGCAGGGAATTACGCGGGCTATCGCCACTCAAAGCCGCACAATTCGCCTCCCCGTCCACATCACCGAAAAACTTAACAAAATCAAAAAAGCCCAGCGCAAAATTTCTCAAGAAAAAGGTCGGACAGCTACGATCGAAGACATCGCTGTCGAGTTGGACATGACGGCGCCCCAAGTCCGAGAAGTTTTGCTGCGAGTCCCCCGTTCTGTTTCTTTGGAAACTAAAGTGGGCAACGAAAAAGATACAGAGTTGGGCGACTTGCTCGAAACCGACAGCATCTCCCCAGAAGAAATGCTGATGCGAGAAGCTCTGCACCGCGACTTGCAGCAACTGCTGGCAGATTTGACCAGCCGCGAGCGAGATGTAATTCTGATGCGCTTTGGTTTGGGTGACGGACACCCCTATTCGCTGGCAGAAATCGGTCGTGCCCTCGACTTGTCCCGCGAGCGCGTCCGCCAAATTGAAGCCAAAGCTTTGCAAAAACTCCGCCAACCTAAGCGTCGCAACCGCGTCCGCGACTATCTGGAGTCTCTAACTTAAATTGGGCAGGTCAGTCAGCGCGATTAATCAGGGAGCAAGGCATTTGGCACTTGTGCAGAAGGCATGAGGCATTCGGCAGAAGTAACCATATTTACTTCTAAACAACTTCTCTGTCCTCTGCAGCAAGTCAATCGATTTTAGATTTTAGATTTTAGATTTTAGATTTTAGATTTTAGATTTTAGATTTTAGATTTTAGAATTGAAGCATTGACCCCACGCATAAATTCGGGGGGCAAGTTTCATCGGATACAGGTTTTTTATTTCTGGGTTCTGAGTCTGCGCGTTAGAATCGATCCGGGGGCTTGTATCCTGGATGCTTTCAGTCAATCGATTTTAGATTTTAGATTTTAGATTTTAGATTTTAGAATTGAAGCATTGACCCAACGCATAAATTCAGGGGGCAAGTTTCATCGGATACAGGTTTTTTATTTCTGGGTCCTGAGTCTGCTTTCGGAATGAATCCGGGGGCTTGTATCCTGGATGCTTTCAGTCAATCGATTTTAGATTTTAGATTTTAGAATTGAAGCATTGACCCAACGCATAAATTCAGGGGGCAAGTTTCATCGGATACAGGTTTTTTATTTCTGGGTCCTGAGTCTGCTTTCGGAATGAATCCGGGGGCTTGTATCCTGGATGCTTTCAGTCATAAAGCTTGTTACAAGTCAAAAAATATCAAAAACCAAATTTTTTCCTCAATCTTTTTTCAATAAGCTGCGATATTTGCAAAATATCTCGATCGTTGTGTAATATTGTCAATAGGCAGACTTTCTTGAGAGGGTCACTATGGCACTTTATACCGCGTCCTCATTCAAATCCGAACTCAATGACAAAGGCTGGCGGATGACTCCCCAACGGGAAACCATCTTGCACGTGTTCCAGAACCTCCCCAAAGGCAATCACCTGAGTGCGGAGGATTTGTACACTTTGTTAAAAAATCGCGGCGAAAACATTAGCTTGTCCACCATTTACCGAACTTTAAAGTTAATGGCAAGGATGAGCCTCCTCCGCGAACTCGAACTAGCAGAAGGTCACAAACACTATGAAATAAACCAGCCTTACCCGCATCACCACCACCACCTAGTCTGCGTTCAGTGCAACAGAACGATCGAATTTAACAACGATTCGATTTTGAAAATTGGCATGAAGCAAGCTGAAAAGTCTGGGTTGCACCTGCTAGACTGCCAGCTAACCATTCATACGGTGTGCCACGAAGCTTTGCGGATGGGATGGCCGTCTTTGGTTTCTAGCAATTGGTCTTGTCCGAGGTCGATCGCCCAGAACGGCAACAGCGCCCCGGATTCAATCGAGTGACAGTACACTATTTTCGCATTTTAAGTACGGCTTGTTACAACTTTTAACAAAAATTGGTAGCCCAAGTGCGATCACAGTTACGCGGAAACCGGGTTTCTTCAGAAAAATACATCATTTCAGGAAGGAGTCGGAAACGAGAAACCCGATTTCTTTGATGTAGCGTCCGCAAGCCTGGGGCTAAAAAGTTTGGCTCAACAAATCGTCGCTGCTGACCCCGTAACTGCGCTGAGCTCGATCGAGGGCGTCTCTCGTCCCAGTATCCAAAACTCCGCTGATCGAGCCTGTGTAAAAGCCGAGGCCTTGCAGCCGCCTTTGTAATTGCTGAATGCTCGATCGAGAGTTGAAACTGCTGTTAATGGGAACAGCATGAACAGCTACCCGCCCAGCTAATCCATTTTGGAGCGCAGCCAAAGTCGCCGGAGTGGCAATACCCGTCGCCGGTGACAAATTGCGTTCCTGCTGAAACGACAGCACCGCAAACTCGGTCTCGGCTCCAAATACTCCGTTCACCGGGCCGGGGTTTTTGCCCAGACTGGTGAGCGCAGACTGAAGTTGTCGGACAGCAGGCCCAGTATCGCCCCGTCGCAGACCAGCGGCGATTTGCGGCACAGGCGCTCCTGCCTGCCTGTTGCCTTGCTGCAAAGCCGATCGAGTGCTGCGATCGACCCTTCCAGTCCCGAACAGCCCGCTATCCCTCTGAAAGCGGATCAAAGCAGCTTGAGTTGGTCGATCGAACCAACCGTGAATCTGGCTCCTGTAATAACCTAATTCTTGCAGTCGCCGCTGCACAAATTCCACTTGTCGGCCTCTGTCGCCCAACTCTAGAAAATCTCCGCCATTACTCTGTTGATCATCTTCCTCAGTCCATGAGGTAATTTCAGCTTGCCTCATCTGGGCATCGATAGCAGTCAAAGTAGCAGTGTCAGCGCAGCCGTCAGAAACCAGATTGTAATCTTGCTGAAAACGAGTCACAGCGTAGAGAGTGCGTTCCCGAAACTTACCGTCAACGCCACCTTCAAAATAGCCCAAAGCTTTTAATTGCCGCTGGATCAAGTCTACCGTCGCTCCTCTGTCTCCGAACCGCAGCCCCTTGCAACCGCCATTTCCTGAAATATTCCCTGGAAGCGTAACGGGGGGAATCGGCCTGGTGGAACCAAACAGCAAAGCTAAAGTTTGCCTGTCAGCAACTCCAGTCACCCGCAGTCGATTAATTCGCTGGAAGTATCTCACCGCATGAAGAGTCACTTCCCGAAAACTCCCTGTGGGATGCGCGTTGAAGTAGCCTAGCTGCTTCAACCTGCGCTGGAGAGCAGAAACACCTGCACCTGCGTCTCCAAAACGCAGCTCCCGATAATTTGTATAAATAGTATTAAAAGGCCGATCGTCATCCCCGGCAAAACTGTTGAGTGCTATCACAGTAGCTCGATCGGGCCTGCCAGTCAGCGACAGTTGATAGTCTCGCTGAAAGTTAGTCAGCGCTTGTTTTGTAACCGGGCCGAGTTGACCTGTCGATGATCTGGGAAAATAACCGAGTTCCCGCAACCTGTCTTGAATCGCTCGCACATTGGGATATCCCGGATCTATTTGAGCAAAAGCCGCACCGGCTGCACTCAAAACCGAGAGCATCAAAGCCAGAGACAACAAACGGACGTAAGTCTGACTCGATAGGTTTTGCCACTTGGGCTGATCAAAAATTTTCGACTCTGTGGGTGCTTCGCAAACAAGAGCAAGTTCGAGGTAAGCAAGAGATTCCATAATTTTTTAGTGTGAAATTGTGGGTGGGTTGTGTGAGCAAACTGCCAAAAATGATTTTTGGCACGCTTGGCTTGGATTCTATCAACGCTAAGTTCTACCTGGAAAGCGCGAAGCACCCGTTTTTCTAAAAAATTTACCGTCAAAAATAATTACAGGTAACAACTAAGATAGCATCGCTGCTTCTAGAGGCGCGAGACTCAGCAAAAAAGTTTGCAGGCATAGTCTTAGCCTTTAAGGCCAAAAAAGAATAAGTTCTGGGGTAGTGCTGGCTAATATTTTATCTGGCTGCAGCAGAAATTACCACAAGACTTGGGCGCAGGTTGTCATCACCTTAATTTGTTGTCGGGTAAAGAGCCTGAAATCGCAGGTTTTTTGTTAAGAAACGCGGCTTTTTTATGTGGCGAGTGCATCTGGGAAAGTACCGCTGATTAACCAAAAAACTAGCTACTAAAAATCCCCACTTTTGCTAATTGCAAATAGGGCGGGGATTTTTTGATAAGTTGACTTTGTATTAAAAAATCGACGATCGCTTAAATTAAGCCGAACCGATCGCAAATTACAGCTACTCCCGCTGCAAAAATAGTAATTGCGATGGCTACTAGCGGGTTTTGGCCTCTGCTCACCGCAAAAGAGGTAACGACCCCAGCTCCCAAAGCCGCAGTAACAGCAGCAGTCGCCAAATCTCGATCGGGACGTTTGTCGTACATATTTTTTATTGTTGGTAGCTGTTAAGCTGAAAACTTACATCTTGTAATCCAAGCTACCACTCTTGCCCCTGTGGCGGTGACAACCGCCTGGGTTTTGCAACTAACCTTAAAATTTTGCTAATTTTCTTAACATACTCTTCTGAATAACATAAGTTGGGATTATGTATTTTCGAGTTTTTCTGTTGAGTTTTAGCTTTGGAAACCTTTTGTCTGATGGGCTTTTATGTCAAATTCAGGATTTTGCAGTGGCGATCGCACCCACAATCTGTGCGCCTTAAACAGCAATCCCCAATATCGTAAATAAATTTAACTTGACTTTTTGTAAAAAATATGTGCCTTGCCATTTGAAGCAAAAGACAGAAAAAAACCCGACCTTGGTGAAGAATCCGCACACTGCGATTGCTTCGCTGCCCTCACAATCACAAGAGTATATTTTTTGTCTAATTTTTATTCGTCCTCAACTTTTTCAGTATTGCCACCTTTGACCCAACCTTCGCGATTGCCATCCTCAATCCGAATTCGCTGCCACTCTTTGTCGGGCGACTCTTCCAAAACTACGACTCTTTCCTTGTAACCAACACCGCCAATGCGGTTCGAGTCTCGGCTACCAGTATCCCGGAGAATTAAGCCGATCGGCTGAGTCACCATCGCGCGGTAAGCTCCCGGTTCCAGCGGTTTGGGAGACGGGGCATCGCTAGATGTAGAAACAGGGCTAGCCTGGGCTGTTGACTTCGGCGCAGCGCCCGCAACCTGAGCTGGTGTTTTGTCATTGGAAAAAACTGGTTTTTCGGGCAAAGTAGTTAGCTTAGCGGCAAAGTAAAGTGCAGCAGCCACGCTAGCACCTGCCATCAGGACGATCGCTAGCAGAAAACCTACTAAAAATTTGAAAACGCTATATACACTGTTCATAAAACCGCAAATGAAGGAAGAAGGAAGAAGGAAGAGGGAAGAAGGAAGAGGGAAGAGGGAAGAGGGAAGAAGGAAGAGGGAAGAAGGAAGAGGAAAGAGGGAAGAAGGTTGACTCTTGAGTGTGGACTGCTGAATGTTGAGTAAAATCTGGTAACTGCCAACTGACAACTGGCTACTAACTACTGACTACTGACTTCAAAAGCTTAACCTTGAATCCGGCGGCTCAGACTGCCGTATCTAGAAGCAAGGCGAGCTTTTCCAGCAGCGGCCCAATCTTGGAGAAACTGGATTTGTTCTTGAGCCGTTCTGGCTAAGGGCACCATCTGACTAGCTGATTCTAAAATATCATCTGTCGTAAAGTCTCGATTTTGGCTAAACCCAATGTGCATTGCTTCAATCAAAGTTTGCTCGATTTCGGCCCCTGAAAAATCGGGAGTTTCGTAAGCCAAGCGTTCTAAATCGTAATTTTTGATGCTGTGCGATCGCAACCGCAACAAATGTACCTCAAAAATCGCCCGCCGTTCCTCCTGGCTGGGCAAACCCACAAAAAATATTTCGTCAAACCTGCCTTTTCTCAGCATTTCTGGCGGCAAAGACTGGATGTTGTTGGCCGTTGCTACCACAAACACCGGCGAAGTTTTTTCTGCTAACCAAGTAATAAATGTCCCGAACACCCGGCTAGTTGTGCCGGAATCCCCTTTACCGTCTAATCCCGCAAAAGCTTTGTCAATCTCGTCAATCCACAGCACGCAGGGGGCCAAAGCTTCGGCTAGCTGAATCATTTGCCTGGTGCGGGATTCCGATTCTCCTACTAATCCGGCAAACAAACGCCCGACATCCAAGCGTAGTAAAGGCAAATGCCAGTGGTGGGCGATCGCCTTTGCTGTTAAGGATTTTCCGGTTCCTTGAATTCCGACTAACAACAAACCTCTGGGATGCGGCAAACCGTATTGGCGGGCTCGATCGGAAAAAGCACCGCCGCGTCGCAGCAGCCATTCTTTGAGATTGTCCAAACCACCGATATCCGATATATTTTCGCGGGCTGGGTAAAAATCCAGAATTTGAGTTTGGCGAATTGTTTGGCGCTTTTCTTCTAAAATCAGTTCCGCGTCGTCGGGGTGGAGTTCGCCTCTGGTGGCGATCGCCTTGGCCAAAACGCGGCGGATTCGTTCTATCGACAACCCTTGACAGCAGCGCACTATTTCGTCCAGCAAACGCCCTTCAATGGCTTGTCCGGTAGCCCCTAACAGCCTTTCTACCTCAATTTTGATTTCCGCCGCCGCAGGCAGGGGAAACTCCAAAACAGTCATCACTTCGCTGAGGTCTTCTGGGATCGAAATTAGAGGAGATACGATGACAATATTTTTGGGTACAGATTTGAGGAGTCTCGCCAAATTCCGCAGCTTGCGGGAAATCGAGACATCTTCCAAAAACCGCTGAAAGTCGCGCAGAATAAAAATTGCCGGCGCGGTGACGGGCAATTTTTCGAGAAATTCCAAAGCTTGCAGCGGGTTGCGCTTGCCAAAACCGGCATCGTTGGGATTGCCTTGGTAGCCATCAACAAAATCCCAGATGTAGACGGCGCGAGAACCTTGTTTTTTGGCGCATTGGGCGATCGCCGCTTCTACGCGCTCTTCCTCCCGTGTGGGAATGTAAATTAGGGGGTAGCGCGATCGCAGCAGTAGTTCAAACTCGTCGCTAAAAATAGTCATTAGTCAGTTGTCAGTGGTTAGTTGTTAGTTGTCAGTGGTTATTTGTTATTTGTTCTTTGTTATTTCTTATTCGCTAATGCCAACTGCCCACTGCCCACTGCCCACTGCCCACTGACTAAGGCAATTGCCGTTTAAGTGCTTCCAGAGACGCCCAGCGACTGTCTGAGACTGTTTCCGTGCTTTCTGTATTTGCATCATCAGTTAAAGAAATTCCCGGACATTCAGTATCGCATATCTGTTTGTGCGGCAGTTCCAAACACATTTGCTCGTACACCCAATCGCCCGGAGAGAAATAGCCACCTGGGGACAAATTTTCCACCAAATCTTCTAAACCAACTTCTATTTCTGCTGAACTGGAATCTGTTTGATTTGCTGTTTCTTCGAGCCAGATTAGTTCCGATGAGTTGAGTGCCAAACGATGATTGTATTGTTTCAAGCATCTGTGGCAGGTGAGAGTAACTATTGTTTCTGCTTTCGCCTTCACCTCAAGATAATTCCCTTGGTGAGTCACTTGCAGTCGTCCTCGCACCGGAGTAAGAGTTTCTAAATCGGGGATAAATTCTTCAAAATCAATGACCTCTTTCCGCTCACTTTTTGTGAGTAGATGAGGGATATAAATTGTCTCCATAATCTTTTGCCTTCCTACTTCTTGAATTCAAAGGTCAAAAGGAATAGTTAATTTTTAACTTCTTCCTTCTTCCTTCTTCCTTCTTCCCTCTTTAGCGTCAGCGCAGGCGCACTACCAAACGCCGATCGGGTTCTTGTCCTTGACTGTAAGTTTCTATGTCCTCACATTCGCTCAAAAAGCTGTGGACTTGACGGCGTTCTGCCGAAGACAGCGATTTTATTTCAACTTCAACTCCCGTCGATCGGGCTTGATCTGCTGCGTACTCTGCCATCGATCGCAATTCCTCTTGGCGGCGGATGCGATAGCCATTTAGTTCAACTGTATAAGGAATTGACTCCTCTACTTCCTGACCTATATTCTGAACCGTGTTACAGAGGTACTGAATGGCATCTATTACATTACCGTTTGGCCCGACTAAGATTGCAACTTGTTCTGGAGTCAAATTGCTTTCATCTATTGTCATCCAATAGCAATCTTTTTGTTGTTCGCATACCACTTTTGAAGGAATTGCGGACAGTTGTAGCAATTCTTCTAACCATGCCTGTCCGCGCTGCATTTGAGAGTCTTTCATTGTTGTTAAAATCAAGCCTTTTTCTTAGAACGCTTGGGCTCAAAGGGAAGTGCATCTAATCCTTGTTCTTTTTGGGTTTTCGCCTCTGCTTCGTCCACTATTTTTTGGAGGTTTTCGGGCAGTGGTTCTCGCGACAAAATAAACGATTGAACTGTTTGGAAGATGTTAGCAATCAGCATATACATCAACACCCCGGCGGGCAGCGGGAAGAACAAAAACATCCCTGAAAATATGACTGGCGTCAGTTTGTTAACTGTAGCCTGTTGGGGGTTGTCGTTTGGTCCTTGTGCTTGTCCTGAAAGAGTTTGGTTGATGTACAAACTGATGCCGAAGCCCAGGATCATTACCAAAATATCCCAGTGGATTGTACCGTCTGAGTCGATCGCGCCAACGCGGCCTAGAGCTTCAATAAACAGGAATCCTTTGTTACTAGCCAATCCGGGGATTGTGCCTTGAACTGTGGCTTCACCGGGCGCTAATGCCGTGATGTTGCCCTGTTCATCTACCTTTATCAGATCTTCGCCTTTGATGACTTTCCAGCCGGGTTCAAAATCGATTTCGCTCTTATTTTCTGCCGCTAAAACTTTGAGAGGTTTGCCCTCTGGGGTTTGAAAATTAATCTTGGTTGTGTCGCCGACTGCGAGTTTGTCGCCGCCTGGAATTACGCCCACAACAGGAGCATGAAAAGTACCTGTGACGTAAATATTTTGTGGCGGTGTCGCAAAAGCTTGCGGTTGAACAGTTTCGATTTGTTCTTTAGGCAAAACTTGAACGTTGACGCTGTAATTTATGTCAGAAAACGGCGAACCCCTGAGCGTTGCAAACAGTGCAAACAGCACTGGCATTTGCAGCACCAAGGGGAAGCATCCTGCTAGAGGATTACCAAATTCTTTGTATACTTTGCTCATTTCCTCCTGCTGTTTGGCAGGATTGTCTTTATAGAGTTTTTGAATTTGATCTACTCGCTCTTTCATCAACGGCTGCGCTACTTTCATGCGCCGCATATTGCGAAGAGAGCCTGCGTTGAGAGGATAAAGAGCAAAGCGAATCACGAGCGTCAGTGCTACGATCGCTAAACCGTAGCTTGGCACGATCCCGTAGAAAAAATCTAGGATCGGGAGCATGAGGTTGTTGGAGAGAAACGAGATACCGAAATCCATTCGCTTTGAGTTAATTTAGGTGCTCTATGTTTGCTGTTGAGAACTATTTTTACCCGCTGAAGGCGAGCCGCCTCAATTTTTAGGGTTTTGTCTCTATCTTAGGACATGGCCCGTCGATCGACCGCCCAGTCTGCGGGTTTGTTGTAAAGAGTTTGCCAATACTCGCACTCACTTTACCCTGATTTGAGGGCGAAGCGTTTCGGTTATTTAGCTTTGGCCGCGTTTGCTTTTTGAGCGGCTATGGGCAGTTTTTCGTTAATGTAGTCATACATTGCTCGAAATTTCGGCATAGCTCTGAGTTCCAAGCGGCTGCCATTTTTCATGGTGAGCACCATGTCTCCGTAAGTCCCGAAACCGCGAGGTACTGTGACGATTTTGACTATATCTGAGTAGATAACGTCTGTCTGTTCGCCCCCCATCCAACCGCTAGTTACCGACACTCGGCGGCTCGTGATCCGATAGCGCAGCCACAGAGCCCGGACAATTGCTCCTACTGCTAGGGGGATTCCCACCACAGTCAACCCCAGGAGTAAATTCAGGATCAAGTCTCCCGGCGCGGGGCCGCCTTCATAATATACTTCCTCTCGAATTCCCATCTAGTACCTCGGCTTCTACCAACAACTGCTCTAATTCTTGCAGAATTTCTGCATAATTGCACTCTTGTGCGATCGGACGCACGACAATTACTAAATCCCACCCGAATTTTAATCGGGGCAATAGCTGTCGCAAAGCTGCCCGAATCTGACGCTTAATCCGGTTGCGGACTACAGCGCGTTTGCTGACTTTCAGGCTGATGGAAATGCCTGTGCGAGTGGGCTGCAAGGATTTTTCGTCTGTCGGTTTCGCAAATTCGGCGCTTTTTGGTTTACGCAGAGCTCTTAAACTGAAATGGGCCGAGTTGCGGCGCATTCCCTTGCGGTAGACGGCGCTGAAGTCTTTTCGGTGCTTAAGTCGGTTTGTCTCGGGCAACATGGCGTAGGGCGATCGTGGAGGCCTCTCAACCTTGATGCAGTGCTAGACTGCGAGGCGGTGGCGACCTTTGCTGCGGCGAGCTTTGATTACCAATCGACCAGTTGCGGTACGCATTCTGGCGCGAAAACCGGATGTTCTTTTTCTTTTGCGGCTGGTTCCGTGCAGGGTTTGCTGTGTCATTTTGATTTCTCCCGGCTTGTTACTTTACTTTTGATTAATATTCACAATCTTCTAGTGTACCATAGAGTGGTTTTCTTGGCAATAATGTTTTTATGATTTCAATTGAGACTAAGAGTGAAGTTGCGATCGCAGCCTTGAATGATTGGTAAAGGCTAGAATCCCGACTTATTGAAAAAATAACGTATCAATTTATAATTGAACCGAGCATCAGTGTAACAGTTTCGATTCAAGAATGGGTAAGGCTTTACATGGTTTCACAGAGCTCGAATTTTACCCGCCTATCTACTTAGACCGTTTTTGTGATATAATAAAACAATTTTGTTTCTCGCTCCGGACAAAAATTAAAAGGATGGGGGTACAAAAACAGAAAAAGTGGATTCCGTTAAGGAATATAGATGAACAGGAACATAAATAGTGGGTTCAGTTAAGGAATATAGATGAACAGCTTATTAAGGTTTATATAAAGGTTAAGTTATGTTTTGTTTTGGTATCGAGCATGAAGTTGGTTTCCTAAACGAGCAAGGAAAATTTGCTGATTTTTCGCGCACGAAATTTGCTGATTTAAATCAAATTATCGAAAGACTACCTGTATACTCCCAAGACTATAATCACTTGACAATCATTCCCCTGGAAGTCAAACACAAAAGGTGGTATATCGAAGTATTTACACGGTTTGATAATTCCCAAAACTCGATCGAAGACATTCCTAAAGGTATTGAAATTAGAACAACCATACACTCTGACATTCATAGCACTATTGCTGAATTATCAGAAAGTTTTCGTTTACTGCAAAATGTTGCTGTTCAATTTGGTTTTTCGCCAGTTTTGGTTACTTTTAATCCGTACCATGCTGTTTTTCAGCCTGAACCCCCACTCAATGAGTATGAAATTAGGTGGCGACAGGATTGTCCTCTAAGGCAAACTGAAAGCCTTGCCATGCTGACCTATGGTCCAGACTTAAATATTTCAGTATCCGGATTGTCTTGTGAACAAGCAATTGATGTTGGCAGAAAGCTGACTTATTACAGTCCTTACATTGTTCCTTTTAGTTATACTTCTCCCTTTTATCAAGGCAATTTGTGGCAAGGACTGTCAGTAAGGACGTTCGTCAGAACAGGAAAAAGACCTGCGGTAATGGTTTATGTGGAGAAAGAGGAACAATTGATTAAGAGCGTCCCTTTCTTGACAAAAATAGCACGCCTTCCCGCTGAAGTCGGTCGCATCGAATTTAAAGCTTTTGATAGTTGTGATGATTTTTTCATCTATGCTGGTCTACTTGCATTGTTGAAAGGTCTAGTGTTAGACCAATCATTACTTGGTAGAGCAACTGTACCCGATGGAGCTTTGCACCAACTTTCAGCGCAACAGGGGTTTGACAACGAAGAGATTTTTAGAATGGCGACAAAGGTTCTACAAGTCGCTGAGGAAGCACTGGCTTTAGATCCAGACGTTCACTTGTTAAAACCACTAAAAGCTATGCTGGTAAACCGAGAAACAAAATCTCACGAACTGATCCAGATGTTCAAGAAAGTAGATTCAATAGAAGAGGTACTTAAGCATACTTACTTAGCATTCAAATAACAGCTAGGTTCCTAGGCATTTGAGACTTTTAAAATTGAGCGTAAATTTATTTAATTTCAAGAATAAAATCTATCGGGGGTTCTAATGGAACGAGGATTATATATTAGGAATATGATGCGTAGCGATCTATAAATTGTTACTAATTGGAGTTTAGACTAAGCAGGTCAAAAAGTGCGCTCGCCCAAAGACTGGCAAACGTCCATACAACAACGGCAACGGTCGCTGGCGCTCAGCTATGAGACTCAACCATAAGATCCGTGCCAGCGACCGTTGACGTTCTCTTTGAGGTTGCGGATGCTTTCTTAAAAAAAAACTGCCTGCGATAGTTTCAACAGACAGCAGAGCGGGTAGAAGATTGAAAATTCAGCTAAAAATCTCAAATCTACCTGCCATGAAGTTAAAACAATTACGAGAATTTCGTCAACTTGCTTAGGAATGAAAATTTAATAACTTTAGCGTCTGCTAAATAGTCGGAACTGCACGATAATTCCATTTGGGTAGATATTCATCAAAAATAATTTTCATTGTTTCTTTAAATCCCTTAGCTACTTTTCGACCAGTTTCATAAATTTTATCGATTACATTTACTACCACAGAAAGCCCGGTTTTAGTATGAGTTTTTGCCATGAGTTCTTTAACTAACTCAAGAGAAGTAAAAATCACTCCTTGACAGGCTCTGGTTACGTGAGGAAATAAACGATGTTCAATCGGATTATACTTCGATGTATAGGGAGGATACAGCACTTTGCGTGACTAAGAGGTACAGTAACAGCAGTGAGCAAAATAATTTTCGATTTGCTTAGTTGAACATAATTTCACTCCCAATTCCAATAGTTTTTCCACAATCTGTACACTTCGAGGTACAAATCTCCTGAGCCATGCCTTTAATTCCCACCATAAATGTTCGATGGGGTTAAACTCAGGTGAGTACGGTGATAAATACACTACTTTTGCTCCCACTGCTTCGATCATTTTTTCCACACCTTCTACCTTGTGTGCCTTCAAATTATCCATCACCAATACCGCTCCTTTCCATAATGAAGGCACCAGTTCTTCTTGCACAAATTTATGGAAATCCTCTCCATTCATGGATTTTCCCATTGTCTTCATGGCGATGACCTTCTTATTGCTTATTGCTCCCACCACCGTTACCCTACTTCCTCTATAAAATGGCTTGATATCGTAGCTTCTTTCTCCCTTTTTACTTCTAGCTCTGCATTGGTGACAAGTTAAGGAAAAAGGGAAATTGTCAAGGGTAGTATTTGCATGGGTCTGGGATCGTGGGAAACTTA
>NZ_JAUBOS010000094.1:0-18215 GCF_036700365.1 Microcoleus sp. w2-18bC1 | reverse complement strand
TATATTTAACTCGGCTTGAAGATATCG
The DNA here is from genome assembly GCF_036700365.1 of Microcoleus sp. w2-18bC1. Taxonomy (NCBI): domain Bacteria; kingdom Bacillati; phylum Cyanobacteriota; class Cyanophyceae; order Oscillatoriales; family Microcoleaceae; genus Microcoleus; species Microcoleus sp. w2-18bC1. Next base: position 18,188 of record NZ_JAUBOS010000094.1, on the reverse strand, counting down.
ATCGCTCTTATTCTTGATGTGCGATCGATTATTCAGCAAGCCCTAATTATTTATCATAGGTACGCACCGCTCGATCACCAATTACCGGGCGTACCTCATTTAACTGAGAATTTATATAAAAATAGGTTGGGTGTCCTAAAAGTTCAACCCAACCTATTAATTAAATGAGACTTAAGAGTTTAGCCTTGATTCACCACAGTCGGTTTTAAACTTTCCTGTGACTTCGATCGATCTAAACCATTTTGAACTTCCACAGATTCCTTAATCGGTTTCCGGGCTTCAATTAAACTCAAAGCTTTGTTGACACCTTCAGGTAAAATCACTACCAAACTGCCTACCGCCGCCTCATCTAAAGCCTTGTTAACGGCCGTTGTTTCGTCGAGAATCAACTCGTATTCAACTTGAGATTTCTTTGCGGTTCCTGCAGAAATCGCCTCGGCAATTCCCTGGCAAATTAACTGGGCCACAACACCGGGTTCTCGCCCGCGCCTGTCAATATCTTCCTTGACAATAATACGATCGAACATCTCGGCCGAAAGTTTACCCAGCGTGACAAAATCTTCATCTCGTCGGTCTCCGGGAGCACCTACTACCCCGATTCGCAGTCCCGGCCAATTCAGCACGAAACTGCCCAAAGCTTTGTAGCTGTGGGGGTTGTGGGCGTAGTCGAGTAAAGCGTGATAGCTGCCCAAATTAAACAGGTTCATCCTTCCGGGAGTTTGACCGACGGATGCTTGGAAGCTTGACAAAGCAGCGCGAATATCTTCTATTTTCACTCCTTGAGCAAAAGCTGCTAAACAAGCTGCTAAAGCATTGGCAATCATAAACGGCGCGCGCGCGCCCATCGTCAGCGGCACGTTCACAGCCTGCTCAATTCTCAGCGTCCAATCGCCTTTTAAGATCGACAAGTAGCCATTTTCGTAAATCGCTGCCAGCCCGCCCGCAGCGGTATGTTTGGCAACCAGTTCGTTGTCCGGGTTCATGGAAAAATATGCAATTTGAGCCTTGACACGCTGCGCCATTTGTGATACCAGCGGGTCGTCTGCATTCAAAACTGCATAGCCTTTGGGCATTACCGACTCGACGAGGACACTCTTGAGTTTGGCCAGTTGTTCCACGGTGTCGATGTCCCCAATTCCCAAGTGATCGGCCGCGACGTTCAAGACGACGCCGACATCGCACTGATCGAAGCCGAGGCCCGATCGCAAAATTCCGCCTCTAGCCGTTTCCAGCACCGCCACTTCCACCGTTGGGTCAGACAAAATCAATTGAGCACTCTGCGGCCCGGTATTGTCTCCGCTTTCGACCAAATAATCGCCGATGTAAGTGCCGTCGGTAGTCGTGTAGCCGGTAATCTGACCGGTCTGTTTGACAATGTGGGCAAGCAGGCGAGTGGTTGTCGTTTTGCCGTTGGTTCCCGTTACCGCTAAAATCGGCACCCGGCTGGGTTGAGGCGAGGGGAAAAGCATATCGAAGACGGCACCGGCGACGTTGCGGGGTAAACCTTGACTCGGGGCGACGTGCATTCTGAAACCCGGTGCTGCGTTGACTTCGACGATGACGCCGTTGACATCGCGCAGGGGTTGGGAAATGTCGGGAGTTACTACGTCAATGCCGGCGATGTCCAAACCGATAATTTTGGCGACTCTCGAAAACAGCCAGACGTTTTCTGGGTGGATTTCGTCGGTGCGATCGACTGCAATGCCACCGGTACTCAAGTTTGCTGTCGCGCGCAAAAATACTCTTTCGCCGGCGGGCAATACCGAGTCCATCGCGTATCCTTGTTTTTGCAGCAAATCCAGGGACAATTTGTCGATCGTGATCCGGGTGAGCACGTTGTCGTGTCCGTCTCCTCGCTGCGGGTCGCGGTTTACTTCTTCAATAAGCTGTTCTACTGTAGACTTGCCGTTACCCACGACGTTAGCGGGGACTCGTTCTGCGACTGCTATGACTTGCCCGTTGACTACCAATACTCTGTGATCACGGCCGACGTAATAGCGCTCGACAATGACGCTTTTTGTTTTTGATGCGGCGCTGGCTAAGTCGTAGGCTTCTTCTGCTGCTTCCCAGGAATTGATGTCGATCGTAATGCCGCGGCCGTGGTTGCCGTCTAGGGGTTTGAGGACGATCGGATAACCGCCGACATCTTCGATCGCCCCGCGCAGTTCATCCAAATAATGAATCACCGTTCCTCTGGGAACCGGTACACCAGCGCTGGCGAGGATATTTTTGGTACCTTCCTTGTCACAGGCAAGTTCTACTCCCAAAACTCCCGTCCGGTTGCTCAGAGTTGCCTGAATCCGCTTTTGGTGAACCCCGTAGCCGAGTTGAATCATAAACCGGGCGCTCAAAGGTATCCAAGGAATGCCGCGCGCTTCTGCTTCCTTAATCAGTGTTTCCGTGCTCGGCCCGAGTGCCGCCGACGCAGCAAACTCTCTCAGGTCTCTCAAATCTTGGACTAATTCTGCTGCTGGATAAGTGCCTGTCTCGGCAATACTTTGGCACATCCGCACGCCCGCCCGGGCTGCATAGCGACCTGCTTGTTCGTTTTGATACTCGATTACTACTTGGTAAATGCCTGGGGTCGCAGTTTCGCGGGTGCGGCCGAACCCGACCGGCATTCCTGCCATTTCCTGAAGTTCTAGGGCGACGTGTTCGATTACGTGTCCCATCATTGTGCCTTCTCTGACCCGTTGCAGGAATCCTCCCTGATGGCCTGGTGAACAGTGATGGTCGTTCAAACTCGGAAGTGCGGCGATCAACCCTTCATAGAAGCCAGGAATTTCGGATGTTTTTTTATCTGCCCACTCCTCTAAATCCAGACGCATCAGGACGAGTTTCTGGCGTCGGATGCTCCAGTAGTTGGGGCCGCGTAAGGTCTGGATTTTAAGTATTTTCATGGCAGTTAGAGGGGTATGGGGCGCGAAATCTTATAGATAATTGGAGCATTTATTCAATTTCGATCTAGATTGCTCGATCGACTGTTCGCTGCGAACAGTTTGGGAGTGAATTTCCAGTTATGGGCTACCCAATTGAAAATTCATGCCCTTGCGATCGGCTAAAAACAAGTACAGGTACATGGCTAGCAAAAAATCAAAGCCCGAAGTTAGAACTTTCTGTGATTCTGCCTTCTCGGCTCAGCCCGTGGCTGCTTCGGAATCTATTCTATTGTTGTATCCATGATTCGGCCGGAATGCCGCCTAATTTCTGCCGAATCAATGACAAGAGATGTTGTACGTTAGTTGGCTGTGCGGCATTCGGGGGGCCAGCCAGACTCGGAACAGGCTCCTGATGGCATTGGTTTGCCGAGGGGCATATTGTAGCAATCTCCGTGACATAGAACGTGCAAGCGCATATTGAACAGACTTAAGGGTTCTGTCGCTCCTACCATAGACTCATTGGTATAAAAATTTTCCCTAGAATCAACAATAGTCACAGTGCCTTTACCGAGAATTTTCATAGTATCGTCTCCCTCAAACAAGGCGCAGGTGTCTTCGTCAATACCAATAGCGATGCGATCGGGATGGCAAGCCACAGCCGACAGCAAGCGAGCCATGCGGTTGCGGTTGTGAAAATGCTGATCTACGATGATCTCAGGAATAATGTTAAGTCCGTTTGCCATGTCTACTAAAGAGCGGTTCGGTGACGCGCCACTCCCACCGCCTGCAATCATGTGATATCCCATCACCGCAGCACCTGCGCTGGTGCCAGCAAGGGTAATCTTGCCTTCGAGAGTTTCTTTGCGAATTTTCTCCATCAGCGGGGTGTCCGCCAGCAGTCCACAAAGCCGCAGTTGGTCGCCGCCTGTGATGAATACGCCCGTACAGTCTTCTAAGTAATCTTTCCAGACGGGGTTTTCGCCTTGTTCGCGTTCGCGGATGTCCACTACTTTGACGGCGCCAACGCCCATTTCGTCAAATATTGTACGGTAGCGGTTGCTAATTCCTTCGGGATCTCGCGAAGCGCACGGAACGATCGCCAGCCGAGCGTTTGCACCCCCAGCACGGCAAAAAAAGGTGTTCAGAATCTCTCGCCCGTGAACTTTGTCTTCGGCTCCCCCGATGACCATAATCGAGGTTTTTGTGCGCTGGGGAATATTGTGTTCAAGGGCTTGAGATGTCAACTGCTGCATGGTGTGTCTTCCTCTGTTGGATGTGAAATTCAATTTTGCCGTGGCTGTGCGTAGAATAGGGCTTTTTAAGAATAAATATTTGTTGGTGCGAGGGATGTGCGATCGCCGATCGTGCGATCCCGCAGTTGTTTGGCGGTGAGTTTACTTGCAGTCGCTGTCATGAAAAACTGATTATTGTTGTACAAAACGGGCCCGCCGACAAAGGAAGAGAATTTAACTTGCAAAAATTTTCAGAAATTATAAGAAATTATAAAGAATAAAGCAATTACTGAAAACTGAACTCCCTCTAAAGGTCAAACTAGAGGTGATGTATCAATGAAATTCCAATAATTGTGCGATTTGACGTTGTTACCCTATTTCCAGAATTTTTCCGGGCTCCCCTAGAGTCGGGACTGATGGGCAAAGCCTTAGCTAAAAAGATTGCTGAGGTGAATTTTGTCAATCCCCGCGATTTTACCACAGACAAACACCAGCGAGTCGATGATGAGCCTTACGGGGGCGGAGTGGGGATGCTGATGAAACCGGAACCGATTTTTGCTGCGGTGGAGTCGCTGCCGGTTTTGCCGAGGCGGGAGGTGATCTTGCTGACTCCCCAGGGGGAACCGATGCAGCAGTCGATGTTTCGAGAGTTGGCGGTCGGTCGCGATCAGTTGGTCTTGATTTGCGGTCATTATGAGGGTGTGGACGATCGAGTGCTACATTTGGTCACTCGCGAGGTGTCTTTGGGGGATTTTGTGCTCACGGGGGGCGAAATTCCAGCTTTGGCTTTGATAAATGGGGTTTTGCGATTGCTGCGGGGAACTGTGGCGAAGGAAGATTCCCTAAAGTTTGAGAGTTTTGAAGACGGACTTTTGGATTATCCGCAGTACACTCGACCTGCGGATTTTCGGGGATTGAAGGTGCCCGACGTGTTGCTGTCTGGTAATCACGCAGAAATTGCTCGCTGGCGCAAGCAACAGCAAATTGAAAGAACGCGCCAAAGGCGATCGGATTTGTACGATCGGTGGTTCCAGGAGAGGGAAGAATAGGAGAAAGGGCGATCGCACGAGTGGTCAGAAACCGGGTTTTTTGTGGTAATACTTCGTTGTAGTCCACAGATTCGGTAAATAACCCGGTTTCTTTGGTCTTGATGCGTAAATTCCGTATATTTAAGAGCCTAATAAATTTTGGATTCGCGTTTGTAAGTCTTTGAGTTCAGGAGAGCGATCGAGAAGTCTGCGAGAATTTTCTAGCGTTTCCAGCATTAACGGTTCTCTCCCCCCTCCAACAGCTTTAGGATTGCCATAACTGCTGAGGAAAGCAGCCAAAAAAAATCTTTAACACTCGGATCGGCATTAAAAGATAAATTCACTTATCTCCCTGAAAATATGAAATAATTGTCCTCTACTATACTTCCCAAACCCCAATTTTACATGAACATCCGCATCGGCAATGGCTACGACATTCACTGCTTAGTGCCAGAACGCCCCCTCATCCTCGGTGGCGTGCACATTCCCCACGAATTAGGCTTACTCGGCCACAGCGACGCCGACGTACTTACCCACGCTATCATGGACGCGATGCTCGGAGCTCTCAGCTTAGGAGATATCGGTCTTTATTTCCCTCCAACTGACCCGAAATGGAAAGGTGCTGATAGTCTCGTCTTGCTAGCACAAGTCAATCAGTTAATATTAGATAAAGGCTGGGAAATCGGCAATATTGATTCGGTGGTGGTAGCGGAACGTCCAAAGCTGAAACCGCATATTGAGCAAATGCGCGATCGGCTTTCTGCTGTCCTACAATTAAAACCAGACCAAATCGGCATCAAAGCCACCACCAACGAAAAATTAGGTCCGGTGGGGAGAGAAGAAGGAATCGCGGCTTACGCTGTAGTTTTGTTAGTGCTAAAATAAAACTTTAATCTACGTTTTAGGAAGGCCAAAACCATGCAAACTGAAACATTGGATTTAGAGTTACCCATAGACGCCGATATTATCGCATTGGATAAGGACGATCGGGTAGTCGTGCTAATCGAAGTCAAAATTATTGAAGCTCAAGAACCAGCAGCAAAGCAGAGGATTGCTGATTACATGATATCTTGGATGAAAGCTGCGTTAGCGAAAATGTCCGAGCAACGAACCATCATTCCCTATGCGATGTTTGTTGACACCGAGCAGATTCTGATTTTTAAATGGGACGGAGTAAATTTATCTGAACCTGTTTGCTCTCTAAACACTGCTGAGATCCTTCGCCATTATGAGCCTGAATTTGGCAACAAACGGATATTTAAGCGATACCTAACTAGACTGGTTGAAGCATGGCTGCGCGACTTAGCTTATAATTGGAAGTCTGAGATTCCAACCGCGTCAGAACAGATAGCAAAAATCGGCTTGCTGCCACTGCTAGCAGGTGGGACGACAAAATCTGGGGTAGAAATTGGTGGCAATTTTATATATCGAGACTAACTTTCTGATGAGCATTGCTACGGGACGCGACCCTGACGCTAACAACTTGTTGGTGAGTGTACCTACATCAGTCAGCATAGCCATACCAAGTATTTGCTGCATGGAATTACTTTCGGCTTTAGAAGATGAAATCAAGAAGCGACGCAACCGTTTTTTAGGTGAAATGGAAAAACAAATTAGTCAGCTAAAGCGAGATAAAACTTCCCCCTCTGCCCAGTCTCTTGTCTTCCACTTAGAGCAATCACTCAATGAAAACGAGGCTCTGATAAATGATATTAATACACGTCTTTTTGCAGCTCTTGATTTGTTAGCCACCAAGATAGAAATGATTTCCTTAACAGCAGGCATACTTCAATCAAGTTTGAATTCAATTTTTATTGAAGAAGACCCTACAGACAATTTGATTCTGCACTGCATCTTGAATCACGCACACTTACATCCTAATGAAGTCAAAGTATTTTTGAGTAATAATACAAAAGAATTTGGTCTGCCCAAAGTTCGAGATGCTTTGCGGGAAGTAGGGATAACCAAGTATTTTTCGTGCACTGAAGACTTTCTCGGTTGGTTACAATCTCAGTCATAGTTGCACGCAGGTGGTAAACTAAAAAATTATGAAAATTTCTATGATGCTACATTCAAGACTGCGCTGGCTGGCTGTTCTGCTGGCTGCAATTGCCGCCATAACTCTGTCTGCGTGCAGTCCAGCCCGATCGAACTTAGTAAACAGACTCATCGTTCCCACCCCCAGCGGCCCAGCCACCTTTAACTACCCGCTAAATCAATCTGCATACAGCGTTTTTGGCTATATGTACGAGGGATTGATCAACGAAAACGGCTTGACATCCGAGTTAGAACCCGGTTTAGCCGAGTCCTGGGAAGTTTCTAAAGATGGCAAAAAGATTGTCTTCGCCCTGCGAGAGGGATTGAAATGGTCGGACGGCCAACCTCTGACTACTGATGACATTATCTTCAGCTATGAAAAGATTTATTTCAATGACAAAATTCCTAGCGGTTTGAAAGATATTCTGAGGGTTGGCATCAGTGGCGAATTTCCAAAAGTCAAAAAACTCGACAGTCGCCGCGTAGAATTTTCCGTTGCAGAACCCTTTGCTCCTTTTATTAGATATGCTGGGGGAATCCCAATTTTACCAGCTCATATTTTACAGGAATCTATCGATAATACAGATGCAGACGGCAAGCCTAAATTCTTGACTACTTGGGGTACGGATACTGACCCTAAAAAAATTGTGGGGAATGGTCAATACCGAATGCTGAGCTATACTCCCAATCAGCGCGTTGTTTTGGAACGAAATCCGTATTATTGGCGCAAAAATTCTGAGGGAAATCCTCAACCTTACATCCAGCAAATTGTTTGGCAAATTATCGAAAATACTGACAATCAACTGCTGAATTTTAGATCGGGCGATTTGGATACTCTGAACGTGGAGCCGGAAGTGTTTCCCCTGCTGAAACGGGAGGAGAAACGCGGCCAATATACGGTCTTCAACGGCGGCCCGGATACTGGCAGCGTGTTTATGTGTTTCAATCTGAATAAGGGGCGCAATGCTCAAAATCAGCCGTTTGTAGACCCGGTTAAGGCTCGCTGGTTCGCGAGTAAAGAATTTCGGCAGGCGATCGCCTATGGCATCAACCGCGAGGCGATGACTAACAATATCTATCGCGGACTTGGCGCGCCGCTGCATTCCCCAATTCCGGCGCAAAGCCCGTTTTACCTGTCCCCAGAACAGGGATTGAAAACTTACAGTTACGATCGACAAAAAGCCAAAGAGTTACTGTTAAGCGCTGGTTTTAAGTATAATAGTAACGGCGAATTGTTGGATGCTGAAGGCAACAAGGTACGATTTACTTTGTTGATGGCGGCAGGTAAAAAAGTTCGGGAACAAATGGGAACGCAAATTAAGCAAGACTTGGGCAAACTGGGGATGCAAATTGATACGCAGTTCCTAAGTTTTAACACTTATGTGGAAAAGCTGCGATTGACGCGAAATTGGGATACTTACCTCGGCGGTTTTACGGGAGGTACTGAACCGCACAGCGGCTACAATATTTGGTCAGTCAATGGCACTTTGCACAGTTTCAACCAGGGCCCGCAATTCGGAGAACCCCCGATTAAAGGTTGGGAAGTGTACGACTGGGAGCAGAAAATCGATGACCTTTATGTGAAGGCTTCCCAGGAGCTTGATGAGGCGAAGCGCAAGGAACTTTATGGAGAAACGCAGCGGATTATAGCGGAACAAGTTCCTTTTGTTTATATGGTAAATCCGCTGACTTTTGAGGCGGTGCGCGATCGCGTTTCGGGAATTCGCTACAGTGCCCTCGGCGGTGCTTTCTGGAATTTGTACGAACTGAAAATAACAGAATAGTCAATCGATTTTAGATTTTAGATTTTAGATTTTAGATTTTAGATTGACTCCACAGATGAATCTGGGAACTTGAACAAGAGTCTAAAATTGTGCCATCGCGATTTAAGTTGGGGGCTTGTATCCGTTTTTGGGCAGGTCATTAGTTAGCAGTCATTTGTTATTAGTTTATGGAACCTAAAATTTTACAGAAGTTACTCGAATCAGTGGCCGCCGGCGATGTGAGTCCGATCGCAGCTTTGGATAAATTAAAGCATTTTGACTTTGAACAAGTCGGCGATTTTGCCAAAATTGACCACCACCGTACTCTGAGAACGGGTTTTCCTGAAGTAATTTGGGGCCCAGGGAAAACGCCAGACCAAATTGTTGAGATTATCGAGGCGATGCGCGGGCGAAATTCTGCGGTGATGGCGACGCGAATCGAACCGGAAGTTTTCGAGCAATTGCAACAAAAAATACCCGATTTGTGCTATCACCAAAAGGCTCGAATTTGTGCAATTTCTCCCAATTCCCCCAGTCCGCAGCATCCGGGTACTGTGACTATTATCAGTGCGGGAACGGCGGATTTGCCTGTAGCGGAAGAGGCGGCAGTTACTGCGGAACTTTGCGGTTTTCAGGTGCGACGTTTGTGGGATGTCGGAGTTGCCGGCATTCACCGCTTGCTGAGCAACCGGCACGTAATTGCCGATGCTGATGTGTTGATTGCAGTAGCGGGTATGGAAGGTGCTTTGGCGAGTGTGGTTGCGGGTTTGGCAGATTGTCCGGTGATTGCTGTGCCGACGAGTGTAGGTTACGGCGCGAGTTTTGGCGGGATTGCTCCTCTTTTAACTATGCTTAATTCTTGTGCGGCTGGTGTGGGTGTGGTGAATATTGATAATGGATTTGGGGCAGCGATTTTGGCTTGTCAAATTCTCAGAAGTGCTGGCAGAGTGGGGAAAATCATCAAAGAGGGGGAGAATGGGAGAGAGGGGGAATAATTAGGAACCCCCTCGATTAGATCAGACTAAGTCTAACTGTCACAGGACGATCGATCTATTTTTAAGGTGCGTCAGACTCCGTTGTTGAAAGATTATTGAAGATTTCCGATAGTAGAGCACCTTACTATATATGTCAGTTGCTTCCAGGACTGCCAGACTCGGCGGTTGAAACCGCGTCTACACTTGCCTCTCGTCTCTGCAGAGGAGGACTAAAAAATACAGGAGGTATTATTAAAGCGGCGTTGGATATTACTTGCTGCCTAGCCAAATCGGATAAGCAGAAGAATCCTCAGCTTTTAACTTTTGCGCCTGATAACTCTTGCTAGTCCAAGTAGCTACTGTTTGCAGGCTTTCTGTCAAACAACTTTCGCTACCAAACGCTTCAAATCCCAAACTCCACCACGCGCTGCCGTTAATGTTCAACTGAGTAAGTTCCACGGTGCAACCTTGGGGAATTGGGGCTTCCACAGGCACAGACATCAGGGAACCAGGGGTCGATACTTGATAAAGACGCTGCGCTCGCTTTTTCTTGACTGCCACCCACTTTCCTGTCGCCAAAATATCCGCCGGTATCGGCGCCATCGTGTCCGCACAAACCCACTTCAGCCACTTTTCGGCTTTGCCTTCCCAGCGGTTGCCAAACTGCATCGTCCCCAACTCTCCCTGACGCCACTTTACCTCCAAGGTTTTCCCACGCAGCTTCACTCCCAAGTAGTCGCAGCTTGGTACTAGCAAATATATGTCTTCCCGCTCTTCAGGAGGCGAAAGATACCCGCCGAGACTCTCGCTTCCAAACCATTGATTGATTGATTTTGGCAGTGCACCGCTATAAAACCAACGCATTTCCAGACTGGCCCGCATAAATTTTTCCTCCGTTCCACAATTTTCGTCAAACCCAGACTGGATTTGCCATACACCATCGACTTTTGTGCCTCTCCACTCTATCCTCCCCCCTCCGGGGCCCAGAGTCTACCCACAGTCATACCATTTTAGATTTTAGATTTTAGATTTTAGATTGGGGAAAGACTGACTATATAAGGGTTTAGAGCTTGCCTACAGTTGCGTTTTTTTTATTTACTGGTGTCAGAGCGAGGTCTTTAAAAAAAATTTCTCACAATCCTTTACATATCTTCACAAGTCTGTTACATTTATTTACAGTACACTAAAAACCATTTAGGAAAAAAAAGATGAGTAACAGAGGCTTAATGCTGGACGACCAAGGCAAAATGAACAATTTTGCGATCGAGCCGACAGTATACATCGATGACCAACCCCGCACCGGCTTTACCCCCTACGCAGAACGCTTAAACGGCCGCCTTGCCATGATTGGCTTTGTTTCTCTCTTGGCTTTAGAAGTTTCGACCAAGCACGGGCTGATTAGCTGGTTAACTCACCTGTAATGATTTTGTTAACAATTAAACTATATGGCTATGGATCGCTGGCGGTACACAAACAGCGATCCATAGCTTAACTATTTTGAGGGGCAAGGTTTGGTGAGACAATTAAAATTAAATATTTTTGTTTTACCCTACCCGTAAAAAAAATGCTCAAACGAATTGCGGCAATACTTTTGGTGGTTCTAAGCCTCACCTTGACCGGTTGTGTGTCTAAAGTCACTGGACTCAAAAGCTACGTTGATACTGGCGATGGCTATCAATTTCTCTATCCTAACGGCTGGCTGCCGATCGCGGTTTCTAACGGGCCCGATGTGGTGTTCCGCGATTTGATTCAGCAAACCGAGAACGTCAGCGTGGTAATCAGTCCTGTCGCGAAGGACAAAACTCTGGCTGATTTGGGAACACCGACGGATGTGGGATACAAGCTCAGCAAAAGTGCGATCGCCCCGATTGATTCCGGCCGCGAAGCTGAATTAGTCAATGCAGAAGCTCGTGAATCGCGATCGAAAAACTATTACATTTTAGAATACGCCGTTAAGTTGCCAAACCAAGAACGCCACAACTTAGCGAGTGTAGCCGTCAGCCGCGGCAAACTTTTTACGCTTAACGTTTCCACTACTGAAGAACGTTGGCCCAAGGTAAAAGAAGCTTTTGAGAAAGTTGTTAAATCTTTTTCTGTTTATTAGGGCATGGGGCATGGGGCATGGGTTAGTTGCCAACTGACAACTGTCAACTGACAACTGTCAACTGACAACTGACAACTGTCAACTGTCAACTGTCAACTGAACTTCTTAAATGATGAAAATTCCAACTTTTGTATTAGCTTCAGCTTCTCCAGCGCGCCGCCGCCTCCTAGAAAATGCCGGCATTCAAGCTGTGATTTGCCCCAGCGACTTTGATGAAAGGCAAATACAAATGAAAGATGCCACTAATTTAGTGCAGGTTTTAGCAGAGGGGAAAGCTGAGGCTGTAGCTAAGTTTTTACTCGCTAATTCTCACCCGCAAATCCCCAATCCCAAATCTTGTTTTGTGTTGGGATGCGATTCAATTTTGCTCATAGATGGCGAAATTCACGGCAAACCCAAGGATGAGGAAGAAGCAATCTCGCGCTGGCAGAAAATGCGCGGTAAGGTGGGCGAACTCTATACGGGTCATGCTTTAATTGATACTAGATTCGATGACTTTGGTGAGGCGAGGTCGCGATCGATCATTCGCTGTCAAGTTACAAAAGTTCATTTTGCGGAAGTGACCTCGCGCCAAATAGCGGCTTACGTCGCTACCGGAGAGCCCCTCGCCTGTGCAGGCTGTTTTGCACTCGAAGGTAAAGGCGGTTTGTTTGTAGAACAAATCGAAGGATGCCACACAAATGTGATTGGTTTAAGCTTACCTCTGCTGCGGCAAATGCTCACCGAAATGGGATATGATGTGGCGGATTTCTGGCAATCTTAAATATTGTTGAATTGATGTCAGGAATCGGGAGGAAGAGCCTCGCTGATATGCCTTCCCAGGCAGATCCTGGGAACGAGGATTGAGAGCCTTGTTGTTGTCGGATGGGCGTTTCGTGCCGCCCATCCGTGCTATGCAGATTACTCTTGCCCACCAATTGGTAATTATCCTAGAGCGCCTCATCCGATACAGATATAAACTGAAGTTGATCCGGCGAAACATCCTTCACCAAACCCAAGATATTGCCGGTACTAGCTTCCCGAATCACCGTCGCCTTAGTATTTAAAATTCTAAAATCAGCCGTTCGAGGAATTCCCGGAGGAAAAGGCCCGCTGCTGTCATAATCTCTGGCATCACCAATTGTTAAAAACCTTTCGCTCAAAACAATATCATTTCGCGTCAATCCAGACGCTAATCCAATTACATCACCTTCAAGCCGATTGTAATCGAGAATAAAATCGGCAGGCACTTCATCTACATCAAAATTGCCGCTAGGAGACGGTTGAAGCGAACCAATCTCTCCCGAAGTTGCTCCCACTTCTGTGCGGACGATAAATAAATCTGCGCCTTCACTTCCCCACAGTCTATCAATTTCAGCATCACCGATTAGAGTATCATTTCCGCTCTCTCCTACTACAGCATCATTCCCTTTTCCGCCGCGAATAAAGTCATTGGCCGTGCCTCCATAAACGTAGTCATTACCTTGATCTCCGCTGACAAAATCGCTGCCACATTCTCCATAAAGAATGTCAAAATCTTGACCACCACGAATAGTATCGCTGCCGCAACCTCCAATTAAAGTATCTGTGCCACTGTTACCGTTCATCAGTTCCGCACCACCGGAACCTCTGACAAAATCGTTACCAGCTAAGGCACGCAAACCTCCGGCAGTATTCCGCAGAATTCCATTTGCTAATTGAAATGCGTCGTCATTGGGAGTTAAGTCAAAAAAGTTGGGGTCGCTGCCTGGATTTGGCAATGGGCCTGTGAGTAATTTGATGTTTGGGGGATCAGCAATAATTGGGTCTGAATTTTCAGCTAATGCTCTAATTTCTCCGAAATTTGTTTCTAACATCCTAAGTTTCTCCTTTTTTGATTAACTTTGTTGACATTCTGATTTTAACAAAGATTTCAATTAAGAAATCTGCGGGAATCTGGGGTTAAAACAATCAAATTATTGTCAAAATTGCCGTAGATGCTTATTCAATAAGCGTAGTTTATTGACACCAGGTTGCTCGTCCAAATCCGCAAATATTTTGAACTGTGTACCAATAATTCTGGGGATCGCGTAATCTATTACCCGTCAGCAGTCAGCGTGGGAAAACCCAGAGACTGCTAATTGTCATGAAACCTTGAGTTAAGTCAGGAATAATTAATATGCTAGACACTGCGATCGAATCTATTCAAGCCAGAGAAATCCTCGACTCCCGTGGCCGCCCCACCATTGAAGCTGAAGTTTACCTAGCCAACGGCGTTGTGGGGATCGCCCAAGTCCCCAGCGGTGCTTCTACAGGCTCTTTTGAAGCCCACGAACTCCGCGATGATGATAAAACCCGTTACGGTGGCAAAGGAGTCCTAAAAGCCGTTGCTAACGTCGAACACAAAATTGCCCCCGCTTTGGCTAATATAGATGCGATCGACCAAGCGCTGGTAGACAAAACCATGATTGACTTGGACGGTTCCCCCAACAAATCCAACCTCGGCGCAAATGCCATTCTCGGAGTCTCCTTAGCCACAGCAAAGGCTGCCGCCGAGACTTTAGGGCTCCCCCTCTACCGATACTTGGGCGGGCCCTTGGCGAACGTTTTGCCCGTACCACTGATGAACGTGATCAACGGGGGCTCTCACGCTAACAATAATGTGGACATTCAAGAATTTATGATTGTCCCGGTGGGTGCGCCTTCTTTTAAAGAAGCTTTACGCTGGGGTGCAGAGGTATTTGAATCCTTGAGTAAAGTCTTAAAAGCTGAGGGTTTGCTGACTGGTGTGGGTGATGAAGGCGGTTTTGCGCCTAATCTGAAATCCAATCAAGCAGCTTTGGATTTGTTGATTGCAGCTATTGAAAAAGCTGGCTATAAACCGGGTGAACAAGTTGCTTTGGCTTTGGATGTTGCTGCTAGCGAATTTTACAAAGATGGGCAGTACACTTACGACGGTGTGGCTCATTCGCCGACAGAATTAATCGATTATTTGGATGGTTTGGCCGGAAAATATCCGATTGTTTCTATTGAAGATGGTTTGCACGAAGACGATTGGCACAGTTGGGTAGCACTGACTGAGAAAATGGGTAGCAAAGTTCAATTGGTTGGTGACGATTTGTTTGTTACTAATCGCACGCGGCTGCAAAAAGGAATTGATTTGAAAGCTAGCAATTCGATTTTGATTAAGCTGAATCAAATTGGTTCTTTGACGGAGACTTTGGATACGATCGACCTCGGCAAACGGAACAGCTATCGAGCCGTCATCAGCCACCGTTCGGGTGAAACTGAAGATACCACAATTGCCGATTTAGCGGTAGCGACTCGCGCCGGCCAAATCAAGACTGGTTCTTTGTGTCGCAGCGAACGAGTGGCCAAATATAACCGTTTATTGCGGATTGAAGACCAATTGGGCGATCGGGCAATTTATGCTGGGTCGATCGGTTACGGGCCCAAGTAACACTGGATAATTGGGAATTGGGAATGGGTAATTGGTAATCGGTAATCGGTAATTGGGAATGGGTAATTGGTAATCGATAATCGGTTAGTTTTTAATTTTCATCACCAATGCCCAATGCCCAATGCCCAATGCCCAATGCCCAATGCCCAATTACCAATGCCCAATTACCAATTAAGGATAGAAAGCCAATTGTGGCAAACCCAAAGTTTCTTCCCAACCCATCATCAAGTTCATGCACTGGATGCCTTGACCGGCTTGTCCCTTAATTAAATTGTCGATCGCCGATAGCACAATCACCCTGTCAGTACGCGGATCAACTTCCACACCGATATAACAAAGATTCGTGCCACAAGCCCATTTTGTTTGGGGGTAAACTCCAGCCGGTAACACTTTTACCCAAGGACAATTGCGGTAAAAAGCACTGAAAATTGTGATTAAATCTTCCCGCACCAAACCCGGATCGCGCAAAGTTGCGTACACAGTCGCCAAAATTCCCCGCACCATCGGAATTAGGTGAGGAGTGAACTGAACTTTAATATCATGTCCCGCTAAATCGCTGCAAATTTGCTCGATTTCTGGCGTGTGGCGGTGGCGGCCAACACCGTAAGCGCCCAGAGAACCCTCTGCTTCAGCCAACAAGAGATTAACTTCGGCTTTGCGGCCCCCTCCCGAAGCACCGGATTTGGCGTCGATGATAGCTGTTTCTGGCACAATGAGGCCTTGTTTGAGTAAAGGTGCCAGGGCTAATAAACTAGCAGTGACGTAGCAGCCGGCACAGCCTACTAACTGAGCGTTTTTAATGCGATCGCGGTACAATTCTGGCAAACCATAAACAGCCGTTGCAGCCAGTTCAGAGTCCGATCGCTCGCCGCCGTACCAAGCTTTGTAAGTTTCCAGATTTTCAAATCTGTAATCAGCCGACAAATCCAAGACTTTGCAGCCTTTCTCTATCAGCGTCGGTGCCATTTTGCAAGCTAAACCGTTCGGCAGCGACAGAAACACAACTTCGCATTTTGCCGCTATTTTGTCTAGGTCGATCGCCTCGACTGTCAAATCAATGCAGTTAGTCAGATGCGGATAAAGGCTGGAAAAAGGTTTTCCCGCACTACTATCCCCGCCCAAATACACTACTTCAGCCGCTGGGTGATCTGCCAGCAGTCGCACAAGTTGCACGCCGCCGTACCCTGAAGCGCCGATAATTCCTACAGGCACACGTCCAACATCTCCCATTTTCCTTTATCCCCTCAGCCGTTGAAGTCAAAAACGCTTGAACTTTTGCTGCATTGTAGTACCAAACGTCAACTTTGGTGGCAAAGAATTGTGTTGTTTTGTTTTGGAGGTGCATTTTTGTTAATTTTCGGCTGTTTGATACCGCCCAAAACCCATATAAAGCCCTGGAACTCCCAAAGTTTTAGACCAAAGTTCCATATTCCAGATTCACGGCGCTGCAAGTAAATATAAAATCTAAAATCTAAAATCTAAAATCGACTGACCGATCGCCAAAACCCTAAAATTAACAAACTGATGTGCGATCGTGCTATAAAAAAACTTACCTTAACCCATCCACAAACCGGAGATTGATATTTTTCCCTCTTGCCTCTTGCCTCTTGCTTCCTGTATCCTGCCTCTTCCCTCTTCCCTCTTCCCTCTCCCTTCTTCCTACCTATGGGCATAGTCGTAGAAAACGTATCAAAACAGTTTGGCAGTTTCCAAGCACTCGATCGAGTCAGCTTAGAAATTGAATCGGGTTCCCTAGTCGCATTGCTTGGCCCGTCTGGTTCCGGCAAGTCTACACTGCTGCGACTGATTGCGGGTTTAGAAATTCCCGACTCCGGCAAAATCTGGCTAACAGGCCAAGATGCGACCAATACTAGCGTCCAAGACCGCAAAATTGGGTTCGTATTTCAACACTACGCGCTATTCAAGCACATGACAGTGCGAAAAAACATCGCTTTCGGGCTGCAAATTCAGAAAACACCACCCACGAAAGTCAAATCGCGAGTAGAAGAGTTGTTGAATTTAGTGCAATTGGCAGGATTGGGCGATAGATACCCGTCGCAACTTTCAGGGGGCCAGCGGCAGCGGGTGGCCCTGGCCAGAGCCCTGGCTGTGGAACCGAAAGTGTTACTGCTAGACGAACCTTTTGGAGCTCTCGATGCCAAAGTTCGCAAAGACTTGCGCGCTTGGTTGCGGCGACTGCACGACGAAGTTCACGTTACCACAGTCTTTGTGACGCACGATCAAGAAGAAGCGATGGAAGTTGCCGATCACATTACAGTAATGAATAAAGGTAAAATCGAACAAGTAGGCACACCAGCAGAAATTTACGACCATCCCGCTAGTGCTTTCGTAATGAGTTTTATCGGTCCAGTCAATGTCTTGCCCAGCAGTTCAAGAATGTTTCAAGACAACGGCTTTGACTCAGCCAACCCAGAGATTTTCTTACGCCCTCACGACGTAGTAATTGAAACTACAGAAAATAGTGCAACAGTGCCTGCAAGAATCAGTCGCTTGATTCATTTGGGATGGGAAATTCAGGTAGAATTGACCTTAGATGACGGTCAAGTAGTAAACGCTAATTTGACTAGAGAAAGATTCGATAGCTTGAACTTGCAGCCCCAGCAAAGAGTGTTCGTAAAGCCGAAAGATGCCAAGTCCTTTCCACTTTTTTATTCCATCTAAGGATCGCGAATTAAATAACTTACAATTTTAATTGTTATTGTGGGATGGGCGTCCCGCCCGTCCTTTTTGGA
>NZ_JAUBOS010000093.1:0-18634 GCF_036700365.1 Microcoleus sp. w2-18bC1 | reverse complement strand
AACGTCTTAAGTTTAACTCCAATCAGGCAACTTAATGTTTTGTTACATAGATTGGTTTTTTCCCGCCTATCTACTTATCCTGGCAAATGCTGCAATTATTTAGCACAATCAAATATTGGGGTTCTAATTTCAACTAACAATTGCTTTAACTTCGCGAGTTAAATTTCTCGATTTGGTTCCGCTTCTATTTGAGTGAATTCTGGCAGCTTTCTTTCTAATTTGCTGGCTATTTGCTGGCATCGGCGATAGCCATTTTCAGGCCAAAAAGAGCGATAGCCTGCGCGTTGAGAAAAAGACATAAAGTGCGATCGCCATTTCAACGACAGCTTCGATGGGATACTCAATAGCCGCCGCGCGGGTAATGAGGGCGATGCGGATGCGATCTGGTAGGTAAGCGAGGATGGATTGAGCGTCAGCCGGAATTTGGCGGGCTGCTTGCGGTTGTCCGTCGGTCATGAAGATGGGGAGCGATCGCAACTGAGCGCTGCTAATCTCAAGGATGCTATCATAGATTAACAGTTACTATGTCTTTATAGGTAAATGACATGAACGCTAAAGAATTGCTCATTAAAGAAGTGGATAATATCCCCGAATTTATATTAGAAGAAGTTTGGGATTTTCTGCAATTTCTCAAAGCCAAGTATGATAAAGATAAGTTAGAAGCAAGCCTGCTCAGTGAATTTTCTTTGCAAAAAGACTGGTTAAGATTAGAGGAGGATGAAGCATGGCAGAATTTGTAAAAGGTGATGTGATAGTTGTTCCTTTCCCATTTTCAGATTTAACACAAGCCAAGCGCCGACCGGCTTTAGTCATAGCAACTTTGGCAGGAGACGATCTAATTCTTTGTCAGATTACTAGCCAGACGCTCGCCGATCGCTATGCTATTACCCTTGAAAGTAGTGATTTTAGCGAGGGCGGACTTAACCAAACGAGCAACATTAGACCTAATCGCTTGTTTACCGCTGATGAAGAAATTATACTTTATAAAGCTGGTAAGCTTAAACCTGAGAAGTTGAACGAGGCGATCGCCAAGATAGTTGAAATTATTCACCAGTAATTCTCTATTGTCAAGCGTTCCTCAGCTCAAAATGCTGTTTGACTAGATTGTGTTGTGCGATCGCCCGCGCGTTGATAAAAAGAGATAAAGTGCGATCAACCTTTCCAGACTAAAAATGCGATCGCACTCACACTCCCAACCTAATATCGCCCTTCTCATTCCACTCCTGGCGATCGCCCCATCACCTATAATTTTAATTAACATCCTGTCCCTTCCTTAAGCAGGGGTGGGGGGACAGGATGGGAGGGGAAACGAGACTTAAAGCGATCGATAAACGCGATAGTTAATTTCAGGGAAAATATTATCAATCTCCTCAACCTTCTCCAACCAACCCGAATCAACTTTCCCTTCTTTCACTTCATCGTAAAGTTTATGAAAGCGCATTAAGTGCGATCGAGTCCGCCGCACTGCATAGGGCACCATCGTCCCTGTACGCATGATAAATGCCCAGTCAGAAGATTGAGCTAGCAGCACTTCCCGCGCCGCCTGGTTCAAAGCACGATATTGCAACTCATCTTCCGGTTCCATACTTCCCAACTCAATCATCCGTTCCGCAGCCTTGTGCAAATGCGGGTAAATCCAAGCATTCGTCTCATTCAACCAATACTCGTGGAAACCCCGGAAACCCCAACTCGACTGAGACGGGCGGCACACTTGCTGAGTCGGATTTCCCCGCAAATAATCGGCTAAGTGCGTCATCTTGTAGGTATTTTGGTCGTACCAACTCTTGCGGAACAGGTAATCTAAGAACCAAGGCCCTTCGTACCACCAGTGACCGAAAAGTTCGGCGTCGTAAGGCGAAACAATAATCGGCGGACGCTGCATAATGCCGTTGAGGTGTTCGACTTGGCGTTCGCGGTTGAAAGCAAAGTTGCTGGCGTGCTCCGCTGCTTTTTCCCTTGCCCAGTAAGGATCGTACAACTGTTTATCGCCTAAACCCAATCCGCGACCGGTGATTTTGTGATATTTAATCCCGGTATTTTTCCGCTGGCCGTTGGGCATGATGTAGGGCTTAATGTAATCGTAGTCAGCTTCCCAGCCCAAATCTTTGTAGAATTCGCGGTATTCGGCGGCGCCGGGATAGCCGACTTCGGAAGACCAAACCTGCTGCGAGGATTCGTGATCCCGGCCGAAGGCTGCTACTCCGCATTCGGTGAAAATTGGGGCGTAGCTGCCGTAGCGGGGACGCGGGCGGGCGTAGAGGATGCCGTGACCGTCTGTAAGAAAGTAGCGGAGGCCGGCGTCGGCTAACATCCGTTCTAAGCCTTCATAGTAGGCGCATTCGGGCAGCCAAATACCTTTTGGTCGGCGGCCGAAGTTTGCTTCGTAGTTGTCGCAAGCTACTTGAATTTGTGCCCAAACTGCTTCGGGGTACATTTTCATCAGCGGTAGGTAGCCGTGGGTGGCGCCGCAGGTGATGATTTCGAGGTTGTTGGTATCTTGGTGTTCTTTGAAGGCTTTGACTAAATCTCGATCGTACTTTTCCCAAAAGTTGCGGACTTGAGAGAAATGGGCGGCGTAATGTTCTGCCAAATAGCGGAGGTGACCATTTCCGCTATTGTGCTCGATTTCGAGATCCGCTAATTCTTCGAGTTTAGCTAAGTGGTCGTCGAAGCGGTCTTGCAGCAAGGGGTCGCGCAGCATGGCAACCAATGGCGGCGTCATGCTCATGGTAATTTTAAAGTCGATGCCGTCGCGCTTGAGCCCTTCAAAGACTTGCAGCAGGGGAATGTAGGTTTCCGCGATCGCCTCAAACAGCCATTCTTCTTCTAAAACGTAGTCGCTTTCGGGGTGGCGGACAAAGGGCAAGTGGGCGTGGAGAACGAGTGCGAGGTAGCCAATAGTCATAAAAAAATTTGGTAAGTGGGAAACGAGCGTGTCTTTAGACCGCTCGTGGGAAACGGCTAGGCGGTTTCAACCGCCGTGAATCTTTCCATTACACGGGGATTGCTAGATGGGAGTGTACTTTTGTAATGTACTTTCAGTGGGACAATTACCACATCCAACCTCGCAACCGGCGATCGCATAATGTTCGCTCCTTTATGAGCCTCTATGAGAGGGGTAATGTTAGCTTGCGCCTGAGTTAAGAGCCGATACTATATCTAGGAAACTGATTTAACCCAATAAGTCTGTTTAATCCTAAATTTCGCTTGGCAAGGAACTAGCGAGAGCATTCCCTGGTAGGCCTTTAACTCTTACCGTTAACGTAGTACGCAGGTACGCCTCTGGTCAACTATGGTTTAAGTCTTAGGCCCGAAGCAAGAAGCGTATCTAGAGACCGGGGTCATTGACATTGATTTGGATGCCGTAGTTATTAACTGACGCCAGTTAGGCACAGCTTTAAAATATTTTAAGATTTTATGCTGAAACGGGACTCACAAAATGCCGTGTTTTTTTAATGGCCTTTCTCTAACAAACTAAATGTCAGCAAATTCTGATTTTCTGCTTGCTGTCGGATTAGGGTTGCTGCTGTTTGAGAGTCTACTGGCTTTGAGAAAAAGAATCCCTGGGCGTACTCACATTTTAACCCTTTTAGTATAGATAGTTGCGAGGCTTCTTCGACTCCTTCGGCTACTACATCCATGCCTAAATTGTGGGATAAAGTAACGATCGACCGCACAATTTCTGTCGGATCAATGCCTCCTTTACTGAAATCGAACTCACCTCCCATCCTGCTAACAAAAGAGCGGTCTATTTTTAAGGTATTGGTGGGGAAGCGGTGCAGGTAGGAGAGCGAGGAATAGCCGGTGCCGAAGTCGTCAATACACAAGTGTATGTTTCGGGTTCTGAGCTGCACCAGCATTGCTGTTACTGATTCGGAATTTTCTATGAGTACGCTTTCGGTAATTTCTAGTTTTAAACTGCTGCCGTCGAGGTGAGTTTCTGCGAGAACTTGGTCGATGTATTCGATTAAATCGGGCTGAGAAAACTGTTTGACAGAAATGTTGACGCTAACGCTTAAGGGGGGATTGCTGGGAAATAGCTGCTGCCACTGGCGGATTTGGTGGCAAGCTGTGCGGAGTACCCAGCGGCCCAGCGGTACGATCAAGCCGGTTTCTTCGGCGATGGTGATGAATTCACCGGGGGAAACTAAGCCACGTTCTGGATGCTGCCAGCGCACTAGGGCCTCAAAACTGGTAATTGTGTTGTTGGCGATCGACACGATCGGCTGGTAGTGAATAATAAACTGGGGCGCTGGGGATAAGGGAGGTAAGGCTGATTCGGGGGAGGAGGGAAAGTCTTCTTCTCTGATCGGTTCTCTAATTGATTCGATCGCCCGCCGCAGGTCGTTTTCTAGCTGCAATAGCCGCAAAGCGTGGGCGTGCATGGAACTGTTGAAAACTTCGTGTCGGGATCGGCCGAGTTCTTTGGCGCGGTACATTGCTGTGTCGGCGTCGCGCAGCAGGGTTGTCGGTTCCACGTATTCGCCAGAACTCAAAGCTATGCCGATGCTGGCGGTGATAAATACTTCGTGTCCGTCTAGAAGGATAGGGGAGGTGATTTTCTTTTGCAGACGGTTGACAATGGTGGTAGCTTCATTGATGCCCTCGATGTCTTCTAACAACAGCACAAACTCGTCTCCTCCAAGGCGAGCCACTGTATCTCCGACCCTCAGACAAGCTTCCAGACGCCGCGCGATCGATACTAGCAGTTGATCGCCGATGGCGTGGCCGAGGGAATCGTTGACTACTTTAAATCTATCTAAATCGAGAAACAGCACGGCAAACAAGTAGTCTTTGCGCCGTTTTGCCATCCTCAGAGCGTGTTCGAGCCGATCGGTAAATAGCGATCGGTTGGGCAATCCGGTGAGGGCGTCGTGAAAAGCATCGTGCAGCAGTTGTTCTTCGGCGAGTTTGCGCTGAGTGATGTCGTGACAGTTAATCACGATTCCCTTGACTGCGGGATCGTACAGCAAGTTGGTGGCTACAGCTTCTACATAACACCAGGAACCGTTGCGGTGGCGGACTCGGTACTCAACTGGGCACTGGCTTCTTTTGGGGTTTTCAATGGCTTTGTGGAGGGTTTCGGTGATCGTGGCGCTGTCGTCGGGGTGAACTATTTCTAAGGCGCTGCGGCCGATCGCCTGGTGGGGTGCGTATCCTAAAATTCGCTTGACGGAAGGGCTGATGTAGCGGAAGATTCCTTCGGCGTCGAGAATGATCGTGATGTCTGTGGCATTTTCAATCAGCGAGCGAAATCGCTGTTCGCTTTGGCGCAGTGCTGATTCTGCTTGTTTGCGATCGCTGATGTCGAGGGCTACTCCGTCTATAATTACGTCGCCGTTTTCGTTTTTGGAAAATTTAGCGCTGTCTTGAACCCACTTGACCTCCCCAGATCTCAGAACGATGCGGTACTGGCGATCGCACGGCAAAAGACTCGCTCTCGATGATGCTACGAGGCTGTCAGACGAGCTTTTGTCCTCTGGATGGATGATTTCGGTCAAGAGTTCCGGGTGCAAAATCACTTCTTCAGCCCCGAACCCAGTAACTTCGCGCACGCCCGGACTGATGTAGGGCATGGAGATTGTGCCATCGGAATGCAGCACGGTGCGGTAGACTGAGCCGGGAATGTTGGCTGCCATTGTGGCTAGCTGCTGCTGGATGCCGCAGACTGCTGCTTCGGCGCGCTTGCGTTCTGCAAGTTCGGTTTGGGCTTGTTGGTAGAGTTCGGCTTGGTGGATCGCGATCGCGCACTGATCGGCTATGGCTTTGAGTAGGGAGAGTTCTTCGACGGTCCAAGAGCGCGCCCGATCGCACTGATAGAGGCTAATTCCTCCCAAAAATGACTCCTGGTAGAGCAGTGGGGCGATCGCGACGGAGCGAAACCCTACCAACTGTGCGGATTCTTGCAGCGACGGGCACAGTGTCGATAACTCGTCGATGATCAGGGTTTCCCCAGCCGCGAGATCGGATCGGTAGTGCTCAGCCACTTTGCAATTTAGCCCGACGAACCGTTCTCTGTTGGATGCTTTGCTGATGTAGCGAACTCTGATTCCGCCTTCAGCATCTGGCTGCAAGATGGCGCAGGCGGTGATTTCGAGAGCTTCGTGCAGTTGATCTGCTGTGGTTTGCAGCACTTCGTCGAGTACAAGGGTGAAGCGCATGGCTTGGAGGATGCGGTTGACGATCGCTTCTCGCTGAGCTTGCCGCTGAATTTGGGCGATCGCTTCTTGTTGCTGGCGCCGCATTTTGTATTCTTGGAGCGATCGTTCTAAGACTGTTGGCAACCTAAACAGCCGCCCTTTTAATACGTAATCTGTCATTCCGGCTTTGAGGCACTCAACTGCCGCTTCTTCTCCCAAACTTCCCGTTACTAAAATCAAGGGTATGTCTTGCCCTAATTCCTGCATTAATTTCAACACTTCTAAACCGTTGAAGCCTGGGAGGCGGTAATCTGAGAGTACAGCATCGTACTTGCAATTCTCCAGCAGTTTTCTGCACTCTGTTGCTGTTTCTGCCATGTCGCACTTAAAATTTACCCCCCCCGATTCTAAGGCGAGCACTATTAATTCCATATCTTCTGCCATGTCTTCGATAATCAACAATTTTAATGTTGATTCCGCTACCATTTTTAGTAGATAGTTGGTCTGATTTATATCTAACATAAGGTATTCGGGAGGTTTTCAATTGGTTATTCGTGTTTTTGCTAGTAATTTTTTAGACTGAGTTTGGTTATTAATTTTATCTCGATATTTTTAGCAAAATCAATTATATACTCTACTCGCAAGACCTTTATTTAGCATCGGTAGTCGAGGGCTGACCGAACCCATTGGGGATCATCCCAATTTTTCAAAGAGCGTTTTTTAGGAGTACGAGCATCTTGCACCGCTAAGCCTAGCTCTTTCGCTTTCATTCCTGACAGTGAACACTTCTGTCACACCACAATTCGGATGCTCTCACCGATTGTGACTTATTTAAGTGTATAAGAGTTTTAAATTTTGAATTTAAAACTCTTATACACTTAACTTATGAATCTATATTACCGTTTGAGATTGTTTGCGCTAGTTTAAAGTAAAACGTGGCTCCTTGACTAGGTAGGCTTTCGGCCCAAACCGTGCCGCCGTGGCGGTGAATAATCCGCTGGACGATCGCCAAACCGATGCCCGTACCTTCAAATTCTCTCTGGGAGTGCAGCCTCTGAAAGGCTCCAAACAGGCGATCGGCGTATTCCATCGGAAAACCCACCCCGTTATCCTTGACAAAAATCGTCCCATCCGGTAGACCCTCAATAACTATTGTAGCCGGAGTGCGTCCGCGGCTGAACTTGACGGCGTTGCTAATCAAGTTGCTGAACACTTGTTGCAGCAAGGTTGGATCTCCCATTACTGTCGGCAAATCTCCGACGGCAAATTCAACGCTGTGGGGAGTTTGGGCCGGATCGGCGACGGCTGGGGGTTTAGTCAATTTAATCGCATTTTGTACCAAACGGCTCAGATCGATCGGAATTTGCCTCAACTCGGTGCGACTCACCCGCGACAGGGCGAGCAAACCGTCAATCAACAGGCTCATTTTTTGGCTGCTGTCTTCAATTACTTCCATATAGTGAACTATTTTGCGATCGCTCAAAGCCTCAGTTAACTCTAGCCGCTGTTTCAACGCTTCTACAAAACCTGAAATATGTCGCAAAGGTGCACGCAAGTCGTGGGAAACTGAGTAAGAAAAAGATTCTAATTCTTGATTGGCAGCTTCTAATTGCTCTGTGCGTTCTGACAAAGCTTGTTTTGTCTCTACCAACTCAGTGATATCGCGAGAAGTACCAATTAAAGCATAAACCTTGCCGTCTATATTTCTGAGGGGAATTTTAAAAGTATCGTAGTAAGTCGTCTCGCCAGCCATCACAAATTTATCCTGCAAGTGCATAGTTTCGCCTGTTTCAAATACCTGCGAATTTTCCCTACAAAATTGTGCGGATCTGCCTGGGGAAAAACATTCAAAAATAGTTTTGCCCTGCATCTCTTTCCTGCTATTTAATCCAGCAGTTTGGGCAACCGATTGATTGACAAAAGACAGTCGCATATTCTCGCGATTTACCACAAAAATGTGATCGGGCAAAGCATCAAAAAACGTCTCTAATTCTGCGGTACGCTGAGCGACTTGAGCTTCTAAAGTTTCGTTGAGTTCTTTGAGTTTAAATTCTACTCGTTTGCGTTCGGTGATATCTTGACCAATTCCGATACAACTGCCGTCTGAAAGACGAACATTTGCCCAAGAAGTGTCGATAATTCGCCCGTCTCTAACTTGTGTTTTGAAGTCGCTCCACTTCTGATTTGCTGCTTGGATTTCATCCAAAACATATTGACGGTATTCTGGCTGCGGATAAAATTCTGCCAAGATATCACGGTTTTTGATTTCTGCCAAACTCCAGCCTAGCACTTGTTCCCAGTGGCTGTTGACCCAGTTTATTTCACCATTTTTATCTAAGAAAGCGAGCATGATCGGCACGTTGTCGAAGATAGTTTGCAGCAGTTCTTTTTGCTGTTTTAATGATTCTTCGGCTTGTTTGCGATCGCTGATGTCGAGTACGGAACCGATAATTTGACTCATTTGTCCGTCGGGCGTTCTTTTGAAAATTGTAGAGCGATCGTGCACCCAGCGCCATTCCCCATTTTTGTGTTTAATTCTGTAGTCTCTGTCATCCGTTTCATAGGGATTGCTGCTGTATTTGAGTCGCTCCATACCTGTAATTAGCTTTAACATATCATCGGGATGAATTAAGCTAGCTAAAGCGTCTGTACCCAAATCTTGCAATTCTTCGGGAGTGTATCCCAGCATCGCTGTGACCGATTCATTTGCATAAATATTTTTGTTTTCTACTGCATCGTAAATGTAAAGGAAGTTAGGGATAGTTGTCAGGATACTCTCTAAAAGTTGTTGATGCTTTTGCAGTTCTGATTCTGCCTGCTTCCGCTCGCTTAAGTCCAGCACAAAACTGACGCCTAACTGCTTCGTTCCTTCTAAAAATGTGCTGCCCAGCAGCACCGGAACGCGGCTACCATCGGAGCGTATAAATTCTTTTTCAAAGGGGACAACAGTATTTCTAGCCTTCAGTTCGGCAACTTTTTCTGTATCTAAACGCACGTATTCTGGCGGTGTCATTTCTTGCCAGTTAATTTTTCCGGCAAGCAGCTCGTCCCGCGTATAATTTACCGTGTTTAAAAAAGCGGCGTTGGCATCTATAATGTGGCCGTTAAGATCCCAAAAAATTAAGCCGATCATATTAGAATCAACTATGGCTTTAAATTTGGATTCGCTTTTTCGCAACTGATCTTCGACTTGTTTTAGTTCTGTAATGTCACGGGAGATGGATAAAACTGTTTCTACTGAATTGCCTTCAGCAAACTCGGGAATGACTCGACAGTGGTAATATTTTATGCCCTCGGAAGTGGGAAACTCAAATTCTATAGTTTCTTGTTTGCCGCTACTAAAAACTTTTATAAAAGCCTCATCCCACAGGCTGCATAAGTGCGGTGGTATTCCTGATTCTTGGTTGGTTTTGCCAATCAAATTTTCGGCATTTTTTCCAAGAGTTGATTCTACTGCTGGGTTGATATAAAGGAGGCGTAGTTTGCGATCGAACCGGGCGATAATATCGGTCGCATTTTCGGCGATGGCGCTGAAAGCTTGTTCGCGCCGATGCAGTTCTTCTTGAGCGCGCTGGAACTCGGTTATGTCTCTGGCAAATGAGAGAATTGAAACTACTGTTCCCGATTCATCGATGAGTGCAGAATTGTACCATTCGCAGTAAATTATCGAGCCATCTTTGGTATAGTTGCGGTTGCGGCAAACGTTGCGGGTTTCTCTGCTGTGTAACAGTTCATTTGTAGCGGCGCACACTTCCTCGAAGTCTTCTTGATAAACTATTGACCATTCGTGCCAGTATTTGCCGATTACTTCTGCTGCACTCCAGCCAAATATTTGTTCTGCCATTGGCGACCACCGCACTACCCGAAATTCTTTGTCCCACTCTACAACTGCCATTGGTAAGTTTTCTAGATGAAATTCCCGCCGCGAGTTGGCTTTTTTTATTTGAGTTTGAAGTTGCTGGCGGAGTTGCTTAGCCTCGGTCAAGCGATCGCTAATTTCCTGTGTGTTTGCTGAGCCGGCGTTGGCAAGGTGAGCAATGGTTTCTGCTGTTTGTTTTTCGAGTTCGTTCCAAGCGAGTTCGAGGGCTAATTCCGCCTGCTCTAGCTCAGTGATGCTGTTCTGAAACAGTTTGGCACTTTCAACTGGAATTTCAGGCATAGTTTTGACACTTAGGCAAGTGTTACTTTGAGAGTTCAAAATTAAAGCTTAAAAAATAAAAATATGTAATTTCCTGTTAAATTATACATTTTTAATTTTTAGTCTGTGCGTGGAGCCGATCGTTGGAAGCGGCGGGCGTTATTAAATACTGCCAGTCAAAGGATTTGGGGTGCAGATTGATCAGCAATTGTGGTGGATGGATCTAAAACTCTCCTGGATAAGGGAAGGGTGCGGGCAGGAGCAGGCGCTAAGTATATTTTTGCACAGAGTTGTTGTTTGGGGGCGCTCAAAAGGAGAGCGGCGTGGCTGGGGGCGTGGGTCGATCGCGAATCTGTAGCAGGGCGTTGCCTATGCAGATATCCATTTGTCTCAACTAAACACGCTTTCCCCAAGTACGTCAGGGGTTTAAACCTGCCGAACTCAGGGTTTGACGCGCTTGTTGACACCAATGAAACCGCGCCTACCTCCAAATACTCTCCAATCACTTTGGTCAATAAAAAGCTAAAATAAAATCTAAAGTTATTCAGTCTTTTAAATTGCTTATGACTGCTTCTGCACCCTCTTCGATAAAAAACCGAACTCAGTACGAAGCCATTATCGGCCTCGAAACTCATTGTCAATTAAGTACCAATACTAAAATTTTCTCCAGTTCTTCTACAGAATTTGGCAATGCCCCAAATACTAACATTGACCCAATTTGTATGGGAATGCCGGGAGTTTTGCCCGTATTAAATCAAAAAGTGCTGGAGTATGCGGTGAAAGCAGGGCTGGCTCTCAACTGCGAAATCGCACCTTACAGTAAGTTTGACCGCAAGCAATATTTCTATCCCGATTTGCCGAAAAATTATCAAATTTCTCAGTTCGATTTGCCGATCGCTACTAACGGCTGGCTAGAAATTGAACTCGTGGATGAGACGGGAAATTCTACTAGAAAAAAAATCGGGATCACTCGCTTGCACATGGAAGAAGATGCCGGAAAATTGGTTCACGGCGGCAGCGATCGGCTCAGCGGTTCTACTTATTCAATGGTGGATTACAACCGCGCCGGTGTGCCTCTAATCGAAATTGTTTCGGAACCGGATTTGCGATCGGGCGCGGAAGCTGCCGAATACGGTCAAGAATTGCGCCGGATCGTGCGCTACATCGGTGTTGGCGACGGGAATATGCAGGAAGGTTCGCTCCGGTGCGACGTGAATATTTCGGTGCGCCCCGTGGGCAGAAAAGAGTTCGGCACGAAGGTGGAAATTAAAAATATGAACTCTTTTAATGCGATCGAACGGGCGATCGATTATGAGATCGAGCGGCAAATTCAAGCTGTGGAAAATGGCGAAACCATCATTCAAGAGACCCGGCTTTGGGATGAAAACAAGCAGTGTACTTTCAGTATGCGGGTTAAGGAAGGTGCGAGCGATTATCGGTATTTCCCGGAACCGGATTTGCCTCCGATCAAAGTTTCGGCCGAGCAATTGCAGGATTGGCAAGCTCAACTGCCAGAATTGCCGGCCCAAAAGCGCAATCGCTACGAAACTGAGCTCGGTCTTTCTCCCTACGACGCGCGGGTGCTGACTGACGACAAAGCGGTGGCGGAGTATTTTGAAAAATCGATCGCCGCCGGCGCTGTGGCTAAACAAGCTGCCAATTGGGTGATGGGCGATATTACTGCTTATCTGAAAAATGAAAAGCTGGCGATCGGAGAAATTCCTTTCCAACCGCAGGATTTAGCCGAACTGCTGGGGTTAATTGATGCCGGTACGATCAGTGGCAAAATCGCTAAGGATATTTTGCCGGAATTGCTGGCAAACGGTGGTTCGCCTCAGAAGTTTGTTGAAAGCAAGGGTTTGATTCAAATTTCGGATACGGGGGCGATCGAGCAAGCGATCGATGCCGTGTTGGCAGCCAATCCCAAGGAGCTGGAACAGTACCGAGCCGGTAAAACTAAGCTGCTGGGCTTTTTTGTCGGCAAGGTGATGAAGGAAACGGGCGGCCGCGCCGATCCCAAACTGACGAATGAGCTGCTGACGGCCAAGCTTAACGCCCCAGGCTAAGCAGTCGTTAAGGGGGTCGTGTAGCGGATACAGCAGCGGGCGATCGGTTTTTCCCGATCTCGCCCTTCTGGGGGGATCGTAACTTTATAATTAATCTACATTTCTTTACAACATCTTCACGTTCGGGGGTGACACCCCTCATCCCTATCATGTTATATTGTGTTATGTAGATGCACCCTGATGGCAGAGAGAGTTACTTAGGTAGCTCTCTCTTTTTTTGGTCTTTTTTTTTGCACGGACGTGAAAATACGGATGGGGGAGAGGGGGGTTGGCCATACCGATTCCCGATTACTGATTACCGATTAGCAATTACCGCTTTGAGTCGATTAATATCAACTTTAGTTATTAACTAATTTTGACATTATGAGCGAACAAGCTAGCGAGCTAATCAAGCAGGGGATTTCGCAATATCAGGCACGCCAATTTGAGGCGGCGCTGGGTTCTTGGCAGGAAGCGCTGGCGCTGTATCGCTCAATGGACGATAAGCGGCGATCGGGTGCCGCGCTGGGTAATATGGGCGTAGCTTACGAAGCGCTGGGAAATTATGCTCAGGCGATCGACTGCTACCAGCAGCATTTGCTGTTAGCGCGGGAAATTGGGGATCGCCGGGGCGAGGCGAATGCTTTGGGAAATTTGGGCAATGCTTGCTGTGCTCTTGAGGATTTTTCTGGTGCTATTGATTACCAGCAGCAGCGTTTGGCGATCGCGCGGGACACTGGCGACGGGCGCTCTGAGTTGGAAACTTTGGGCAATTTGGCGCTAGCTTACGATGCTAATGGAGATTTGCCTGGTGCGATCGAATGTTATCACGAGCAGTTGTCGCTCGCGCGCACCAGCAAGGACGATCGCATTGAGCGTAATGCTCTCAAGTATTTGAAGCTCGGTTACAAGTATTTAGCAGATTACGACAAGGCCGACGAGTACCGACAGCAGCAATTGGCGATCGTCCGCGAACTGTTTTTAATTGATAAAAATAAGAGTTTTGTACAACTTGCAGAAACAGTGGGTTTAAATCCGATTGAGGATTTTGCTGGAGCTAATTTAAGCGGTTTTGACTTGCACTACGCTGATTTTAACGGTGCGGATTTGCGCGAAACCAACCTCCGGGGAGCCGATTTGACTTTGGCCGATCTCAGCGGTGCTTTGCTGAGCGCTGCTATTTTAATTGATGCTAATTTGTGCAATGCTAATTTGCGGGATGCTGAACTCAGCAGCGCCAATTTGAGCGGTGCTGATATGCGGACAAAGCTGCCCCGTGCGAATTTGAGCGGTGCAAATTTAACCGGCGCAAATTTGAGCAGTGCTTATTTACCGAATGCGATTTTAGTAAATGCAAATTTGACAAATACTGATTTCAAAAATGCTGATTTAAGCGGTGTTAATTTGAGTGGTGCGAATTTAAAAGGTACTGATTTGAGCCGCGCTGATTTGAAAAATACGGTGGTGGAAAATGCGAAGTTTTTTGGTTGTGTGGGAATTTCGGAAGCCCTGAAGGTTGAATTAAGGGCACGGGGCGGGATTTTTGAGTAGAATGGGAAATGTTGGTAATTGTAGAGGGTAAGAAAAGCTATGACTGCCGTAACTGTAAAACGATTCTCGATCGCCGAATATCACCGTTTGGGAGAACTCGGATTTTTCGCCCCCGATGACCGAGTTGAATTGATTCGCGGAGAAATTATTATCATGGCTGCTAAAGGTACGTTTCACTCTGTTTGTAATTCGCTATTGCTTAAAAAATTGTACCCACTGCTGGAAGAACGAGCGATCGTGCGCGGTCAAGAGCCGATTATTTTGTCGGCTGATAGCGAACCAGAGCCTGATGTTGTTATTGCTCGCAATCGTTCTGATAATTATTTATCTTCTCACCCGGAGCCTCCTGATATTTTGCTGGTAATTGAGGTTTCCGATTCTACTTTGAAATACGACAGGATAACCAAGTTATCTCTCTATGCTGAATCGGGAATTTCTGATTATTGGATATTTAATTTGGTAGATACTCAACTGGAAATGCACAGCGAACCTTATCAGAAACAAAACGGGAGTTATAGTTATCAATTGCAACGAGTTGTTCTGCCAAATCAGACGGTGGTAATTCCGGGTTTGACCGAGTTGTCTCTAGATTTGTCTTCGGTATTTCCCGCGCAGAGTGGTGAGTAAAAAATCTGGCTCGATAGCAGATATTTTAACTCAGTAATTAAAGAGCGATAGAGCTTTTTTCGATGATATAATGTAAAAGTGCAAAGGAATGAAGCCTAAAACTAGCACTATCATCCAAAACAATTTGGTTTCTGACCCCCGATTTATTCGCGGGAGAAATCTAAAATCTAAAATCTAAAATCAGATGACTGCTAAAACTCTCGCCCCACCCGAACAAATTGTCCAGCTATCGGGTATCAGTTGGCAAACCTACGAAAATTTGCTTGCCGAAATCGGCGATCGGCAAATTCGACTGACATATAATCGCGGCAATCTGGAAATTATGGTACCTTCTCCAGAACACGAACTTTACAAAAAAGTAATGGGTCGATTTGTTGAAACCCTAGCAGAAGAATTGGAACTCAACATTGCCCCCCGGGGTTCCACAACTTTCAAGCGTCCTGAACTTAGCGGTGTAGAACCTGATGAATGTTTTTACATCCAAAATGTTAGTGCAGTTAAAGGTAAAAAAAGAATCGAGATGAATCAAGATCCGCCACCGGATTTAGTGGTAGAAATTGATATTACCAGTCGTTCCGAAAATAGTTTGCAGATTTATGCGGATCTGGGAGTGCCGGAAGTTTGGATTTATAATGGAGTGCGATTCAGAATCAACAGATTGGAAAATGGAGAATACGTTGAGTGCGAGATCAGTTTAGCATTTCCTAGCTTACCGATATTAGAGATTGTCAGATTTTTGGAACAAGCAGAAACAATGGACTATTTGGAATTAGTGAAAGCATTTCGGAATTGGGTAAAAAGCCACATTCAGCAAAACCAATGAAGGGCGGAGAAAATTAAACAAAATTTACAATTTTAACCACAAAAAAAAGTTGTGTTGTGATCAAATAGAGATGATAAACTAATTTAAATATCAATTACAGGCTGGTAGTGCCAGCAATTCTACCCGATATGCGATCGCTAGAGTCTCACAACAAATACCCAGATTGCTTGTGGATGCAATTAGAAGCAATTCCCGTTCCATCGGTTGCACCCCAAACCCAGCAGCTCGACATTCACTTGAGCCTGAATTTTAACGAGCATTGGGAACCCCTGCTAGGTGGTCGCGTCAAATTTGGTCTGCAAGGCGGGACGCTCAAACTCTATCTAGAAAACTGCGAAATACCCGTAGCATCACGTCAGTTAGTCGGTGCTTTCAAGCTTTTGCCAATAGGAGAAACCCTGCCCATTCAAAGCAGTGCAGAAATTTTAGTAAGCGAAAGTCAGCGGGGAGTTCAGGGTGGCGAGAATTTGGAAAAAATTAAGGAGACAGAGAGCATATTTTGTCACGTTTCCACAATCAGCGATGATACAAAGCCAGCTTGGATTTTTGCAGTAGAACAAG
Organism: Microcoleus sp. w2-18bC1; assembly: GCF_036700365.1. Taxonomy (NCBI): domain Bacteria; kingdom Bacillati; phylum Cyanobacteriota; class Cyanophyceae; order Oscillatoriales; family Microcoleaceae; genus Microcoleus; species Microcoleus sp. w2-18bC1. Next base: position 2,749 of record NZ_JAUBOS010000093.1, on the reverse strand, counting down.
GCAAATCAGTATTAAAAGGTTTGCTAAAAAGTGCTAAGCTGGGAGAAATTACTGCCAAAGAATTTCGGATGGCGGCGGCTTTTGAAGTGACTAAAGAAGATATTTATCTCACAGATGCTGAGGGTTTGTGGCCGCACGAAATCACGCCCAATCAACATTCTGTTTTAGAAAGAATTCTGACTGCATACCTGCAAGCCAATAAACTCAAACCTGCTCTCAGTTGGGCGCTATTATCCTACAATTTGCCTCCGATTGAACAGCCTGAAGAGGAAAGTGTCCCGGAAGCTGAATCGGAATTGCAGGAAATGGTCGATCGCATTATTTCCGCTGAAACGGACAACTTTGTAGAGTTGGCAAAAATCGCTAATCTCAATCCAGCACTGGATTTCGCGGGTAGCAGCTTGCGCGGAACAACTTTAAGTGCAGTGGATTTTAGCAGCGCCAATCTCGATCGGGCAAATTTCCGGGGCGCAACCTTAAACGATGCCGATTTCAGCGACGCCAACCTACAAAATGCCAAATTCGGCGGTGCAGATTTGAGTGGCGCTTTCTTAGGAAATGCTGATTTAAGCGGCGCAGATTTGCACAAAGCAAGTCTAGCTTTAGCTAACCTCAGCGGTGCCAATTTGAGCGGCGCAAATCTGCTGGAAGTGAACTTAACAAATACTAATTTCAGTGGTGCAAATGTCGAGTCAGCCAGATTCGGGAATAATTCAGGAATCGATGAGGAGATGCAGGTGAATCTACAGCAGCGAGGCGCAATTTTTGAAGAGGTTTAGTGGGTAAGTGCGAGATCCCTTTTATCCATCCGCCTCCATCGTGGCACGGGCGTCCCGCCTGTGCGAGGGAATTTAACCTTTAAACTATCGCCTCTGAAGAAAGTTGCTTCTTAATCCTTAACTCTCTAACTAAATTTATAGAGAGCGATGAACCGTAGCTGTTAAGAGGGTAAACAGGCATTTCTTGCCAACACTGACGGCACAACCAGTATACTTGACTTTGGCGAACGTGACGCAGCATTTGATTCGTGCAGCAAGGACAGCTTGTCATAAAAACCTCTTTTTTATAGATGAAAGTGTATTTGTCTCTTGTTGCCAAGTGCTGTAAGCTGCGTAGAAGCAGCAACTCTATCAATGTAGAGGTAAAGTCTTAAGAATCCTGCATCTGCCATACCAGGGAGTGTCAATCATCCCATCCCAAAATCTCTGTCACTTTTCCCGGCAGGGTGGTGGCTTCAAATGGTTTGGGAATTACCCCAGCAACACCCATTTGGGCAAATTGAGCCATATCGGTTGACAGAACTCTTGCTGTCAGCAGAATCACTGGAATCGATCGAGTTATGGGATCGGATTGGAGACGATCGTACACAGCAAACCCATCCATTCCCGGCATTGATAAATCCAGCAAAATAGCATTAGGTCGTTCTGTTTGTAGGATTTGTAAACATTCTTCTCCTGATTCGGCCACCAGGGTGTCCCATCCCGCGAGGTCTTCCAGGCACATCTGTATCAGTTCGCGGAGGTGTTCTTGGTCATCAACGATGAGAATTTGTTTCCCTTTCATCTTGTTTTCGGGCAGGAGAGTGCCATCATAATTAGCTACTTGCAAAGCGTTCATTTTATTTTGGTTGATTAGAAATCAATTTTTCGGTTGCCAATTGGGTCTCAAATACACACCTTTAAGCAATCGCTCAAAGATGTATATTTGAGAGTTGAATCCGAACTTCGGATTGCTCAACTCTCAACTCTTTAGCAATCTGAAGTATTAAACCATCCTGGTCTATTTCAGCCGCATAGATTTCAGGATGTACGCGGTGGGGCAACGGAATGAGACTTTGAAATCCACTAGGAAGGAAATAACCTTCTACTACAGCCACTTCGGTAGGTTGACCTTGGATTAAAACAGTTTCTGGAGTGATTTGGAGATTCAATTTGACAAGATCAATGTCAGAAATGTGAACTTTAAGGATAAGTGTTAAATCCTTTTCTTGAATTTTAATGCCTGTGATCGGTGTTTCCTCTGTATGAGCAATCCAAAGTGTGGATTGCTGACAACCAGTGGGCAAACCGGAAAATGAACCTGCGAGCTCCTGATTTATATCATTCAAAGCCTGAAAAGCATTCATTGAGTCTCCTCCTAATGCAAAGAACTGTTAGCTGCATAACAGGAGACTAAATAGCAACGGTAAGGATTTGGTAAAGATTGGGTTATTGTTACAATAATTCACAAAAATGGTGAAAGTTATTCATCCCATCCCAAAATCTCTGCTACTTCTTCCGTCAGGGTGATTGGTTGGATCGGTTTGGCAATTACCCCAGCTACCGCCATTTGGGCAAATTTAGCCCGATCGCTGGGCAAAACTTTCGCTGTCAGCAGAATCACTGGAATCGATCGGGTAATCGGATCGGACTGGAGGATCTCGTACACGGCAAACCCATCCATTCCCGGCATAGATACATCCAGCAAAATAGCGTTGGGTTGTTCTATTTGCAGTATTTGTAAACATTCCTCTCCCGATCCTGCCCCCACTGTTTCCCATCCGCCTAAATCTTCTAAGCAGGCTTGCACAAGTTCCCGAAGGTGTTCTTCATCGTCAACAACTAGAATTTGTCTGTCTGTCATGGGATTTTGGATTGGAGATTTTGGATTTTGGATTGATGGTACAGATTAATCTAAGGAATGAAAAATAAATAACTTAATGAATTACTCAGGTTGGGGTACGGCTCGATAATTCCATTTGGGCAAATAT
>NZ_JAUBOS010000092.1:0-18783 GCF_036700365.1 Microcoleus sp. w2-18bC1 | reverse complement strand
TCCAAGTCTTCTCTTCATCCCTTGGGCTTATCTTGGCAACTAGAATAACTGCTACCCCTACTTATTGAGCCGATACAGTTGGATTTAGAAAGGAATTGAATTTAGGATAGTCCTTTGGGCTACCCTCAAAAACTTCTTCAGATAATAAAAAGTTACGGTTTAAGTCTATGTTATTTTCATTCCAACGTCGTCGGCATGCAAAACCATAAGGATTCAGAGCATGAATAAATACAACCTTAATATCAGGTGACAAGGATGTGAGAAGTTGGTGCTTTTCTAACAAGGTAAGTTGGATTGCCGAACCCAAAAAGCCTTCTACTCCATGCAAGCCACTAGAAATGACTACACATCGTCGTGGGTTGGAAGAACCACCGATCGCCACATCAATAGTTAATTCTTCACCAGTTGGACTCACCTGATCAATTGGATAGGCTGTGTGCTGATAACCCAAAGATGAAGATGCTGATCGAAATCGCTCTCGTGCAGTAATGTAGTTGGGTGAAAATGCTTCTGAATCGCTCATAAATCTTCGTTACCCACCAGTAACCTTACAATTATGCCTGAAAAGATAACTCACATGGCATGACTATTAATTATACTGTAGTTGCGGTCTAACACTTCGATCGCCCTTAACAAATATCGCACTCTTGGCCGAACAATAACGCTTTGCCGTTTGGTTAGTATTCCCTTTTATTCTAGCAAGTATAGAAATAAGAACAATTAAGAGTAAAGACTAAAAAAGATAGTGCATCAACCTAACTATTAATTTGGCTACATAGTTATACCACTACCAGCTCCGCAATCTGTTCCTCGGGCTTTCCAGAAAACATCATTGCCTTCCCGTCAGCCTCCACCATAAAGTGATGCCCATTGTCAGTAATAAAGTGCCAAGCGACTATTCTTTTGCCACCGTACTCATTCATAGTATCGCCTGCCGTAACGCGCTCAAGCTTATGGCCGGCTGCATCACACAAGGCTCGTATCAGTTTAATGTATTTCGGCTCGGCAGCACTGGCCTGGGCGAGCCGGGCCTCGCGATCGGAAATACTCAATGCTCGTCGAGTGACTTCCTGTTGGATTCGATCTTCTGCTACAACAATCAGGCCGGGGCGCGCTTTTAACCAGTTAGCATTTAATCGTTCGAGACTCTCCTCTTGTGCGATCGAATAAAAGTCCTCATTGATGCCATTTAGCCTGTCTCTCTCAGCATTTTCGCCGAATAACCCACTCGAAAAGAACGATGCTAACTTTGTCTTTCCTGCTGTAACCAGCGCCTCTCCTTTTGCAAAAAGATCGGTATGTTGTGTCGCGCCGATTTGCCCAAGGCCTTCTTTAACTAGCGCGATGACCGCAGGCTGCCACCTTGTGTTATAGACAAACTGAGCAAAACCACCATTATTCACCTGCCCGAGGTAATAATCAACGTAGTAACTGAGGAGTGCGTCGTGAGAAATTTCTGAGAGATTCAGAAGCTCTTCAAATAGTGCATTCACAAAGTCAATATTTGATTGGATCGTCGCGCGGATATCATCGCTATTCATGCTTTCCGCTGAGAGCACGACCGCATCTTTCGAGCCAAGTATGTCGTCACTCATTTTTCCGTCTCCCTCTTAGGCTAAAACTTTTTATGTGGCCCAACTATTAATTATATTGCAGTTGCAACATTGAACATAGCCTATCAAGCTCTTTTATGCTTTTTGAGGAACGACAATACTGAAAATCACATCAGCGTTCATCTGTGTTTATCTGCTGAAATCTGCGGTTTAAAAATCCCAATCTAATCGATTTACTTCGATCCGGTATATAGAAAACCCCCAAACCATTTTAAAAATCAAGTTTGGGGGTTTTCTTCCTAAATGCAGTTTAAATCACAACTTACTCGGCTCGATCGCCGGAGCACGCAGAGACACAGTTTTATCCGCAGCAGCCTTAGCCACAAGCGACGGCACAGAATCCCGCAATCTTGCAGTCAACTGTACAGTAGTCGCATCGTAAACCTGAGTCAGCATCTTCGGATACAAACCAATACCAATAATCGGCACTAACAGAGCCGCAATAATAAACACTTCTCGCGGTTCCGCATCCACCAATTCTTCGTGATCGGACAATTCCTTATTTTCAGGCCCGTAGAAGATTTCACGCAGCATCGACAGCAGATAAATCGGAGTCAAAATCACCCCGACAGCAGCTAGAAATACCACACAAACCTTAAACACAGGATTGTAAGCATCGCTCGTTGCAAAACCTACAAACACCATCAATTCTGCTACAAAACCGCTCATTCCCGGCAAAGCCAAAGAAGCCATAGAACAAGCAGTCCACATGGCAAAAACCTTACGCATTTTCTGTCCTACACCGCCCATTTCGTCCAGCATGAGCGTATGAGTACGATCGTAAGTGCAACCCACCATGAAGAACAAACTCGCCCCAATTAAACCGTGGGAAACCATTTGCAGCATTGCACCGCTCATTCCCAAATCGGTAAACGAAGCTATCCCAATCAGCACAAACCCCATGTGCGAAATCGAAGAATAAGCAATTTTCCGCTTCAAATTTCGCTGAGCAAAAGAAGTTAATGCCGCGTAAACAATGTTAACCACACCCAAAATTACCAAGATGGGCGCGAAGGTAGCGTGAGCATCTGGGAGCATACCCGCATTCATCCGCAGTAAAGCGTAACCGCCCATTTTTAGCAGAATTCCTGCTAGCAACATGTGGGCGGGTGCGGTTGCTTCGCCGTGAGCGTCAGGGAGCCAAGTGTGCAGGGGAAAAATTGGCAGTTTGACGCCGTAAGCTATTAAGAAACCTGTATACAGGAGCAATTCTACAGTGGGGGCATAATCTTTAGCTGCGATCGCCCGCATATCGAAAGTCACCGTATCGCCGTAAAACGCCATCGTCAGCGCGCCCAGCAAAATAAACAGCGAACCGCCTGCGGTGTATAGAATAAACTTAGTTGCTGCGTAGAGGCGTTTTTTGCCGCCCCAGATGGACAAAATCAGGTAAATCGGGACTAATTCCAGTTCCCAAACTAGGAAAAACAGCAACATATCCTGTACGGCAAAAACTGCGATTTGGCCGCCGTACATTGTCAGCATCAAAAAGTAAAAAAGCTTCGGTTTAAATGTGACCGGCCAAGCCGCTAAAGTAGCCAGAGTAGTAATAAAACCAGTCAGCAAAATCAGCGGCATCGATAAACCGTCAGCACCCACAGACCAGTTCAAATCGAGTTGCTGCACCCAAGTATAGCTTTCTACCAGTTGCAAATCTGGATTGCTGAAGTCGTACTGAGTGTAAAAAGCGTAAACAAGTAGGGCAAAATCGATCAAACCCACAATTAGGGCATACCACCGCACCGTCTTGCCATCCTTATCGGGAATTAAAGGAATCAACAAGGACGCAGCAATGGGAAACAGAATTGTTGTTGTTAACCAGGGAAAGTTAGCTGTATCCATTGCGTTTTAAAATGATCCATCAGTTATTAGGTTTAAACACATTTTGCCAATTTTAGCCTAAATTTTATACTTTCTTTATACGTAACAAATTTTTTTGCTCTTATTTGGACAAATTATGCGATCGCAACAGTTAAGTTTAATGAAAGATTTATTTCTATTTGCTAATTGTCAATTCTGAGTTCTTGAGCTAATACCATTTCTAAAAATATCTCCTAGTGGGGATACGGCAATGCCCAAAGCGTGTAAAATTAACCCTAAAAACTTTTGTATCTTTCGTTGCTCGCCCAGTTCATATCCCCCTAAATCCCCCTTAAGAAGGGGGACTTTGAGAGAATACTCTTGTTCCCCCCTTATCAAGGGGGGTTAGGGGGGATCTAGACTTCGAGACAAACAAGAGATACAGTCGGTTTGACATTAAGTTGACACTAAATGCCGTGTCCCTACCGATTTAACTGACTCCAGAAACGATCGCAAAACCCAGAACTGCGACAAACACAATCAAGGCATAAAATTGAGCGCGACCGCTCTCAAAGTATTTCAAACCTTCGCCGCTAACTAGAGTGATAAACCCTGTTAAGTTGACGACACCATCGACGACTCGCAAATCCACTTCCATGACTTGCCGCGCTAAACGGCGACTGCCTTTGACAAAGAGAAAATCGTTGATATCGTCGAGATACCACTTGTTCAGGGAGAACTCGTAAAGCGGTTTGATTTTTTGGGCGATCGCACTTGGGTCAATTTTACGGCTCAAATACATCAGAGAAGCCAAAGTAATGCCCAGCAAAGCAATACCTACAGAGCTTCCACCCATAATCAAAAATTCCGTCAAATTGAACTCAGCAGCGTGTTCCAAAACTTCTTCGAGAGACTCGCCAGGAGCGCGAACAAACTGCTCGAAATAATTGGCAAACGGCGTACCGAGAAAACCGATAAACACAGAAGGTACTGCCAGCAACACTAGCGGCAGAGCCATTGTCAGAGGAGATTCGTGAGGCAAATGGTCGTGCTCATCGTGACTGTCGTCAGTTGAGGCCAATTCCTTAACGTTCATCGCTCCCGGGCCAAAAACAAGACCGGGTTGCAAGAGTTGCCGCTTGATGGCGCTGTCATTTCCTCGGAATTCGCCCTCAAAGGTGCTGAAATACATCCGGAACATATAAAACGCGGTCATCCCCGCCGTCAACCAGCTAACAGCCCACAAAGCGGGATTTGCTGCGAAGGCGCTGGCGAGGATTTCGTCTTTTGACCAAAAACCAGCAAACGGCGGAATTCCGCAGATTGCCAAATTACCGATTAAAAAGCAAGAAGCGGTAATCGGCATATATTTCCGCAAGCCGCCCATGACTCGCATATCTTGCGCGAGTGCGGGGTTGTGGCCTACAACTGCTTCCATACCGTGAATGACTGAACCTGAACACAGGAACAGCATTGCTTTGAAATAAGCGTGGGTCATCAAGTGGAAAAGTCCGGCACTGTAAGCGCCGACGCCCATTGCCATCACCATGTAGCCGAGTTGGGAGATGGTGGAGTAGGCGAGGCCTTTTTTGATGTCATTTTGGGTAATCGCGATCGAAGCACCCATAAATGCCGTAAAACAGCCGGTGCAGGCGATCAAATTCATGACTGCCGGCAGCCCTTCAAACACCGGGTACATCCGAGCAATCAGGAATACGCCCGCGGCTACCATTGTCGCGGCGTGGATTAAGGCAGAAATCGGTGTCGGGCCTTCCATTGCGTCTGGGAGCCAGACGTGGAGGGGGAATTGAGCGGATTTGGCTGCTGGGCCCAAAAATATCAGGACGCCGAAGATTGTCGCCAGAGTCGCCGAAAGAGCACCGGATTCGACTAAGGAGTGCAGGCGTTCGCCCATCACCTCAAATTCAAAGCTGCCGGTGGCCCAGTAAATGCCGAGGATGCCCAGCAGCAGGCCGAAGTCGCCGACGCGGTTGGTGACAAAAGCTTTTTGGCAAGCGTCAGCAGCGGGTTTGCGATCGTACCAAAATCCGACTAGCAGGTACGAACACATACCTACAAGTTCCCAGAAAATGTAAATCTGAACGATGTTCGGGCTGATTACCAGACCCAACATCGAGGCGCTGAAGATGCTCAGGTAGGCGTAAAAGCGCACGTACCCGTCGTCGTGAGCCATGTAGCCGTCGGTGTAAATCATCACCAAAAAGGCGACCGTAGTGACGATCGCCAGCATCACCGACGTTAGGGGGTCGATAATATAGCCCATATTCAGCGAGAAGTCGCCAGCAGAAGCCCACTGAATACTGCGGGTGTAGGGTGCGTGGCCCTGTAGTTGACTCCACAGCAATGCGAAGGAGAGTACCATTGACCCGCCGAGTGCGGAGACGATTAATATCGCATTCGCTTGTCGGAGCTTGTTGGTTGCCTGGTTAAAGGTGATTAAGCCTAGACCTACTAGCATTGCGCCTGCCAGTGGCAGGACTGGAATCAGCCAAGCATATTGATAAAGCAGTTCCATGACTGATAGGTAGTTTAAAGTTTCTACTAGATATTGCCAAAACTGTAAACAATTGTGACACACGCCTGCGCCACTGGGCCAAAATACTTGATCCAATTCTTTAAGTATTGCTATACCTGAGTGCAATCGCGAGCAAGACGATCGCACTACTTTTTTCATCGCCAGCGAGACGATCGCACCCTACTCCGAAAATTATTATTCCTGTGGCAAGGGAAACTATAGGACAAATCTCACAGTCCTGTGCGTTCAAGACTGCGAGATTTATTTTGGTGTCCGATGGTTGATTGACAAATGGGGAATGCCTTCTGCTTCCGACATAAAAGCCGAATGCCTTCTACACAAGAGCCGAATGCCTTGGAACCATTACCGGTTGGCTACTTCCTGAAGTTGCAGCCGTTGAGATGGGGAAGCTACGTGAGCCGCCAGCATCCAGGAATCCAGAGTCCGCCGCAGTTCCTCGCGTCCTTTGTAGTCTTCCAATCTAAATCGAACTTTATCGCCCTCAAACAAAATCAGCGTCGGCAGACTTGTCAGCCGATAAGTGTGGGCCAACTTGAAACATTGATCGGCATTCACCCCTACTAGCTTGACTTTTTCTGCCCACTGTGCCTCAAAAGTCTTAAGCGTGGGGTCGATCGCGCGGCACAAACCGCACCAAGGAGCCGAAAAGTGAACTAAAACGGGGGTAGAGGCTTGAAACACCTCTTGTGCAAAAGTGCGTTCGCTAACCGACAACACCATGAGCCCTCAAAATTTAATAATTTTTTTTCTATCCTAGGGATCATGCTACCAGTATATGTTCCTAGTGACACGCATCAAAAAAGGATGAATTTCCCACAGCAGGCCCGTAAAAATGACTACACCTAGATAGGAAGGGCGCAGAAACTCTAGCAAATCAAGGGTTTGACGCTTTTGCAGGATTGCCAAAAAAGGAATAATTGAGGTTCGAGATTTGATGGTTTCAAAGGAATCCCCAAAACGAGCCTGAAGCCGCCTGTCGCCGTGCCACACTCCGAACAGGTGGTGAAGTACCAAACCGATGGAAGTGACGAGGGTAAAGCTAGTGCCAATCCACAGGGTGTGGGCCACGCACCAAATCAGTTGTCCCACCATTTGCGGGTGACGGGTGATGCGAATGATGCCAGTTTCGTAGAGGTGAACTTGGGGTTTTTGGACGGCGGCAATTTCTAGGAGGTTGAAAGTTGCTGGGTACAGAAACAGAAAGGAAATTGCCGAAAGTATCCAAACTGCCGGTTTAACTCCGGGGACGCCCTGTACTTGCCAAAGCTGCACGCCGTCGTAGCGGTGGTTGAAAAAGTAGACAATCAGAATGACGGCTAGCGGCAAACTGACAAGGGCAAACAAAACGCGGTAAAGTCTCGGCCCGATCAGCTTTTCACCTTTGGGCCGGAGGGCTGCTAAACCGCTGTGGGCGATCGCAAAAACCAGTAACAGGCCCAGAATAACTAAGTGGGAGTCAAGCGCCAAGTCGATCGTCATTGCAAATATTAAGAAAAGTTATTGATTCTCGGCCAATTTGTGTCACAAAGTATCTATGGGAGCATTCAGCGGTTATCAGTCAGTTAACTGTTCACTGTTCGCTGTTGACTGTTCGCTGTTCGCTGTTGACTGTTCGCTGTTGACTGTTCGCTGTTTGCTGTTCGCTGCCTACAGTCAACCGTCAACTGACAACTGACAACTGACAACTGACAACTGACAATTTAGATATATGTCTGACCTTCCTTTCACTTTAGACCAGTTACGCATTCTCAAGGCGATCGCCTCTGAAGGAAGCTTCAAACGCGCGGCGGACAGCCTCTATGTATCCCAGCCAGCAGTTAGCTTGCAGGTGCAAAACTTAGAGAGACAATTGGACGTGCCGCTGTTTGACCGGGGGGGGCGGCGGGCGCAACTGACCGAAGCCGGACACCTGCTGCTGAGTTACGGCGAGAAAATTTTATCGCTTTGCCAGGAAACTTGTCGAGCTCTGGAAGACTTGCAAAATCTCCAAGGGGGTACTTTGATCGTCGGCGCTTCTCAAACAACGGGAACCTATTTGCTGCCCCGGATGATTGGGATGTTTCGCCAAAAGTACCCGGATGTAGCGGTACAACTTCACGTTCATTCGACCCGCCGCACGGCGTGGAGTGTGGCCAACGGGCAAATCGATTTGGCAATTGTTGGCGGAGAGATTCCTACCGAACTTGTAGAAGCTTTAGAAATTGTTCCTTACGCTGAGGACGAACTGGCTCTGATTCTCCCTCCATCTCATCCGATGGTACAACAAGAAACTATCCAAAAAGAAGACCTTTACAAATTGCAGTTTATATCCCTCGATTCGCAGTCTACGATCCGCAAAGTAATCGATCAGGTACTGACTCGTTGCGGCATAGACACGCGCCGCTTGAAAATAGAGATGGAACTAAATTCGATCGAAGCCATTAAAAATGCCGTTCAGTCGGGGCTGGGAGCTGCTTTTGTCTCGGTTTCGGCGATCGAAAAAGAGTTACTCATGGGCGTCTTGCATAAATCTCAAATGGACGAAGTTTTAGTAACTCGCATTTTGTCGCTGATTTACAACCCCAACCGCTACCGGTCTAAAGCAGCAGAGGCTTTCAGCAATGAAATTTTGCCCCAGTTTGCTACTTATTCGACCATCCTGGAGAAGAAAGAGCCTCCGGCGCTCGATTTGGGATTCATAGAAATAGGAACTCCCAACTCGGCGGGAAGTTAATCTCTTAGGTCGCTGGCAGTTAGCAGTTCGCGGTTAGTTGAGAAATCGAAATCTGATTTAACAATCACTTTTTCTTCCCTCTTCCCTCTTCCTTTTTCCCTCTTCCTTCTTCCCTCTTCCCTCTTCTTAGCAAACCAAAATGGAAGTTTACTGCACCCGACCGGGCTGCCCGCGCCCTCAAAACTATTTTCCCGACCTCGATGACAGTTCGCTGCTGAAAACCGTGCAGCAAAAGTTTTGCACGACTTGCGGGATGCCCCTAATTTTGGGCGGGCGCTATTTGCCCGTCAGGTTGTTGGGTCAAGGGGGTTTTGGGGCGGCATTTTTGGCCAGAGACCGCTATACTCCGGCGATGCGGCAGTGCGTTGCTAAACTTTTGCAGCCCTCGGTAAGTCTGACTCCGCCCCAGCTAAAAATCGCTCAAACTCTGTTTGAACGGGAAGCGGCTGTGCTGGAAGAACTGGGAAACGAACATTCCCAAATTCCAAGTTTGCTGGCTTTTTTTGAGCTGACTGTTACGAGTTTGCAGCCGGGAAAAAACGATCAGTTTTTCTATCTGGTTCAAGAATTTATTGACGGTAAAAATTTGGAGGATGAACAGGCTGTTAAAGGCAGGTTTTCGGAGGCGGAAACGGTGGAGGTGCTGCGGGAAATTTTGAAGGTTCTCGATTTTGTACACTCTCGCGGTTCGATTCACCGAGATATTAAACCTGCTAATATTATGCGGGGTAAAAACGGTCGGCTTTATTTATTAGATTTTGGGGCTGTTAAACAAGTAACACAAAGTGTTGGGAGTGCCAAAGCTTCGACTGGTATCTATTCTTTGGGTTACGCTCCGCCAGAACAGATGAGCGGGCAAGAAGTTTATCCGGCAACGGATTTGTATGCTTTGGGTGTGACTTGCATTACTTTGCTGAGTGGTTTGCAGCCGACGGAGTTGTTTGATAGTTACAGAAACGAGTGGAATTGGCAGTCGCGGGTGCAGGTAAGTTCGCGTTTGGCTCACGTTCTCGATCGAATGTTATTATCAGCTCCCAGCCAGCGTTTTCAATCTGCGAGGGAGGTGGAAGCAGCTCTGATGTCTGGCCCTCAACAACCTTCTCAACCACCTACAGTCGTGGTGGCACCGCCTCCGATACCTCTTCAACCGACTCTGCCTCCTCCTGTACGGGTTCCTGCAACACCTCCGGGAGGGCTGCAACCTTCGCAGAGAGCGACTTTTTCGATTTGGGAGGTTTTGTCGGGGGCGGCGTTTACGGGTTTTGAGGGAGGGGTGTTGGCGATCGCCCTGACGAGTTTGCTGCCCTCTCCTGGTTTGAGTATCGGATTGTTGGGGATGATTGTGGCGGGTTTGATTTACGGCCAGTATCGCAGGGCGATCGAACAAACTGAGATGTTGATTATTGGTGCAGGTACTGTGGCTTTGCTGTGGTTTTTCCCGGTTTTACAGACGGCGGCTGTTGCGATTTATCCGAATTCTCCGCTCACTGGCGTGTTATTTGTGGGATGGTTGGGTGCTTTGGGTGCGATCGCTGGCACAGCTATTTTTCGATTGATTTATAAGTTACTTTCAAACGTTTTTTAATGTAATAGTCATCTGCAGAAAAGCCTGTTTTGAACAGGCAAGATGCCTGTTCCACAATAATTATGGGAGATGTCTAATTTAAAATGCACACTCAGAAATCTATCTACCCTAATTGGGTGATTGCTTGGGGCCCAGAAGCCCGATCGCACCCTGCAACTTGGGAAACGTCCGGTTTTGCCATAATCGGAGCTGAACCCACCTTCAGCCCCAATCAGCGATTTGTGCTGATAGGTGACTGCTGCTTCGATCGCACTCCCATGCTCAAACAACAGATTGACACAGATGGATTGACCGATTTGGCGATCGTCGGGCGGCTATGGGAACAGTACGGTACTAAAACACTGAGCTTACTGGAAGGACAATTTGCCCTTGCAGTGTGGGATAGAGACGAGCAAACCTTGTGTCTGGGGCGCGATCGCGTCGGAGCCAAAACCCTCTATTACACCCGTACAGGAACGACTCGCTGGATTGCGCCCCGACTGCGATCGCTCAATCCGTATCACGATCGAGAACTTGATTTAGTTGCTTTGCGCGACTACTTGTGCTGTGCCTTTGTACCCGGAACACAAACGCTGTGGGAAGCGGTGCGAGAGTTGCGACCCGGTAGCTACCTGTACTTACCGGATATTGAGGCGCAGAGATACTGGCAGCCACAGGAGCAAATTACTAACGCCGATCGCCCTTTGGAATGGCACAGTCAACAAGTGCGATCGCTTTTGGAACAACTGGTGCAGGAAGCGCTACCAGCGGGAGAACCAGTCGCAGCATATCTTTCGGGTGGTATTGATTCAAGTTGCGTCGCGGCGATCGCCACAAGGCTGCATGATCGTCCGGTACACACTTTTTCGATGCACTTTGGCGCTCAATATCCCAGCGAGATTGAATTTGCCAACATCGTTGCGGCACATTGTGGCACTGAGCACCACATTTTGGAAGTTTCGCCGCAGCAAATTTGGGAGTTGCTGCCGGAAACGCTGGCGGCGATGGATGATCCAGTGGGGGAAGGCTTGACGGTTCCCAATTTGCTGTTGGGGCGATCGGCAAAGCAATTCGCAGACGTGGTACTGAATGGCGAAGGTGGCGATCCGTGCTTTGGCGGGCCGAAAAATAAGCCGATGCTGCTGAATAGTTTGTACGGTTCGATTCAGGGTAAACCAGATCCGATCGCAGCTTACTTGACTTCGTTTCAAAAATGCTATGTGGATTTGCCACGTTTGCTGAAGCCGGAGGTTTGGGAAAAGGTGAAGAATGCGCCTTCCGTCTTTGCTGAGGAATTGCAACAGACAGAAACGACGTTTTTGAATCGGCTGATGCGGCTCAACATTGAGTTTAAGGGAGCCGATTACATTTTGACCAAGGTAAATAATCTCACGGCTGCGGCGGGACTAAAAGCTCGATCGCCTTTGTTTGATTCGCGGATGGTGGCACTGAGTTTGCAAATTCCGCCAGAATATAAGCTTTCGGGCGCGCAGGAAAAAGCGGTTCTCAAGGCTGCTGTGGCGGATTTGCTGCCCGATGTCATTGTCAACCGTCCGAAAAGCGGGATGGTGATGTCGATGCAGCAGTGGTTTTTGAGGGATTGGCAGCGGCAAGCGCGATCGTTGTTGCTGAATCGTCATGCGGCGATCGCGCCTTACCTCGATCGAACACTAATCCGCGAGTGGCTAAACTATCGTGGGGAAGTTTTTCCCCGCTATGGGCTGAAGTTGTGGCTGCTGGTGACGCTGGAAATTTGGTTACAAGTAAATCGCCGTTAGTTACCCCCAATTAGGGTACGGGGCCGTGCTTTTCGTCGTGTCAACTTCAGCAGTTGACCTTCAAATTTATCGATCGACAGCGGCATTTTTCCTATACGGTTTTCGCTCTTGTTTATAGAACCGAATTAAACCGCAGAGGGCGCAGAGGATACAGAGAAACGGAAGAGACAGATGAATCATTCCGATGCCAACGGATTTGATAGAAAATAAAGATTTACCTTGGTCGTTGAATTAGCCAGAAGTCTCTCAAAATTATTAACCAGGATTTTGCACCTTTCTCTCCAATAATTTCATATCATTTCCGATCGATTAACCATAATATCCCGGTCGGGGCGGGTTTTTGAGATTGTGAATTATTGGCTGGTATTCTTGGTGAACTCGCCCTACCTACAAAAATCGTGGTTCCTCGACCGGACATGATATCAGTTGTCAATTTCTTATTTAACCATCCGCATTTTTAACCCGCAATTTCAAGCACTATTTTACCGGTTACTGAGCCTGTTTCTAACAGTTCGTGAGCGGCTTGCGCTTCTTCGAGAGGGAAAGTTTTGCTGACGTGAATTTTTAGCAAGTTGCGATCGCACAAACGAGCACACTTCTGCAAAATATGAGCCTGCTGTTCCTGTTCCTCCACCAAACCTTCCAGCATCGGTGTTAACATTAATTCCAGACTAATTCTCAGATTTCGCATTCTCGCTGTTTTCAAATTTCCCAAACCTGGATCGGGTTCCAAAATTGTTACCAAATCTCCATAAATCTTCACAGCCGGAATAGTTTGGTAAAAAGTTTCTCCCCCGACTGTATCGAAAGCCAAATCAACTCCTTGTCCTTGAGTCCAAGTCAAAACCTCATCGACAACATTGGTATTTTTGTATAAAATAACTGAATCTGCACCTAGGTGCTTGACAAGATTGGCTTTTTCCTGAGAACTAACAGTCGTGCAAACCTCTGCACCCTGCAACTTCGCCAACTGTACCGCGACGTGGCCGACACCGCCGGCACCAGCTTGAACCAGGACTTTTTGACCGGCTTGCAAGCGCCCTCGATCGTACAGCGATTCCCAAGCTGTAATTAAAACTAACGGTGCCGCCGCCGCCTCAGCAAAACTTAAAGCAGCAGGCTTGAGGGCGAGAAAGCGTTCGTCTACTACGGCAAACTCAGCATAAGTACCCCTCGATCCGCCCAAACCGCCATTGCAGAAAAAAACCTCGTCTCCTACTTGGAAACTTTGCACACCAACACCGACAGCCTCTACGACTCCAGCACCGTCGCACCCCAAAACGTGAGGAGCTTTATCGGGGTAAAAAGTGCCGCGCGATCGCAACTTAGTATCTATCGGATTGATACCCGCCGCTCGCAACCGCACCAAAACTTCAGTTTCTGTTTGTATAGTAGGGGCGGGGATATCTTGCAGTTTCAATACGGACGGGCTTCCGGGGGTTTGAAAAACAATCGCTTTCATCATGGGTGTTACACTAGATCAGATAATCCCTAAACTTTATTGTATATTGCTTAGCAAAGCAACAAAAAAAATTCGTTTATCCAAAATTTATGATTGTTGTTGAAAGGCATTACATAGATCGTCAGCATCCGTTTTATAAAGAGTTTGATGACTTATCATTTCTGTCCAAAATTTTCTACTATCATGGTAAATGTTTATGATAAAACACTTTTTCAGTTCGGGATATAAAGTTGGTAGCACTAGAATTATCCGACAGTTATTTGCCATCTTAAAACCTAGAGACATATCTCAATCATTCACGGCTAAAATTAGAAATCAAGGTCTCAAAGAAGTTGTTCATGATTGGGAGGATTGCCAAAATTTAAGAATAGCTTATGACCTAGATATACCTCGATTTTCATTCCTACCCAGCATTCCCCAATACCAACATAAAATCTGTACACGTAACTTGTTAAGTTCTGATAACCAATCCCTAGAAAAAAGGGGAATAAACCTCAATAAAGGACTACTTCATTTATCTCAAAGTGACATAATAATTTCTACAAAATTCCAAGATGTCATCAAGGTAAGGGTAGTTTCTGCAACAGCGCTCTACTTTTTTGAGGTTGCTAATCAAAAGCCTGTAACGTTGATGAATTTAAATTACCACCTCAGAGAAGGTATAGATTTAGGGATTGATAACTTCGTCGCTTTGGCATCTAATAAGCCAACATTTACTCCAACTATTTATGATAAAAAACATCTCAAATTAATTACTCAAGCTTTCAATCAGCCCAGAGCATTTTTACTGTCAAAAATAGATCGGAAAAAATCTACCACGCGCCAAATCCAGCAAATCACATTTAATCGAAACAAGCCCTTAGAAAACTACCTTCATCAGACCAGCAGTTTGATTGTCAAGCGGTTGGAGTATGAGAAAATAATCCAGTTAATTATTGGCACAAAGGTTAGGAATAAACCGAATATAAAATTACAAAAAAAGCATCATATTTTTGGCGTCATTCCTCATACAGAGCCCATAAAATTTATTACTTGCAAAACTGAGTTAGTCGGTATCAAGGTAATAGTTACACAAGCATATTATACAAATAAGTGCAGATTTGGGGATTTAGAGCCTGTCGGTAAGCAAGAGTCTTACCAGGGTAAGATCGGTAAACGCGAGTGGTTTCGGTCTTGGAATGAAAGTCGAATTAATTCTGATGTGAAGGCAGCGTTAAATATAATTAGAAAAGTAAACGTAAACTCACCCCCTTAGAGGAGTGCCACAATCGTATATATGTGTTTACAATTTCACCTGTACGGGTTCAGCCTGTACGAAAAAAACCACAAAAAGTTCGGTAATGTCAAGTATTGCCAGGTTTTTTGGGAACTGTTAACTCTCTTGTCGCCTTCACGGCGATCAGACCTTGTATTCGTTACCCATCCGTGACGATACTTAGTTATTTTTAAATAGATTGGCTTCAGATAACTACAACAATTGTCGAGCGGTGCTAATCGATGTTCGATCTAGATTTATTTTTTTACTTTGAGATTCTTGCATATCTTCTGGGATTATTGGCGACTTTAGCCGTGGTGTCCGCGATTTATCTCAAGTGGCACCGAAGGCCTTCCAGGCTACCGCTAGCCAAAGAGCAACGGCAGTTGGCAGACTTAAAGCCGGACGATTTATCTGCAGGAGTGAAAATGCCGAAAAACTTTGTGATTTTCCCGAACTCAAATCGGTGGCCGGCAACTGACAGCTTCTTGGGTAAAGTTTTAGGTGTGGGCCGCGCTGTATTCTTGCCCAAGCAACAGCGCCTAACAGTGAATTCTTCGCCTATTGTGGGGCCTGGAAATAGCAAAACCCTAAGTCTGAGCATTTCGGGTTCGATGGGGGAAAATCCCGATCGCCCGAATGCCGAGAATCCTCCCAAAGTTAATGCTTTCGCGCAATTAGAGGAAGATTTGCTGGGCGAAATCCTAGCAGGTACTGATTCGCCGGGGGGAGCAGAGTTCTTTGATGCCTTAGTTTGCCACTTAGCCTCAGCACTGGGAGTTCGCACCGCCGTCGCTGCCAAATCGATTAAGTCGAAGCCACGCACCGATGCTGCTGCCGATAGATTGCAAGTTATTAGTTTTTGCAGCGACGGACAGCAGCAGCCAAACTTTGAGTACGACACCGCCAATACTCCCGAAGCGCGGGTGCTGGAGGGGGGAATGTATTCCTGTCCCGACTACCTCTGGGAAACTTTTCCAGAAGACCGCAGACCGGTAGTAACAGGTGCGCGCAGTTTCCTGGGAGTCTTGCTGAAAAACTCTTACGGCGAACCTTTAGGCATTATCTGTATTTTCCACGATCGCCCCCTGGTGGAAGCACATCTTGCCAAATTCCGATTAATTCTCAGCATCTTTGCCGGACGGGCCGCCGCCGAATTAGAGCGGCAGCGCCTAGAAGCAGCACTGTCCACTGTAGAAGCGAAATACTGCGCCCTGGTAGAACAAATGCCTGCTGTCACCTACATTTCTCCCCTCAACCGCACGGCTGCCAAACTTTACATCAGCCCGCAAATCGAGACTTTTCTAGGTTATTCTGTAGCTGAATGGAGAGCCGATCCCGACCTGTGGCTGAAACTCGTTCACCCAGAAGACCGTGACCGCGTGTTAGTTGAAAACGCTACACAGAAATTCACCGATGGAGAAGATATCTTCTGCGAGGGGTCGCTGGTTTCAGAATACCGCGCGATCGCCCGCAACGGTCGAGTAGTCTGGTTCCGCGATCAAGCGACCGCAGTTCGCGATGAAGCAAGCAAATCTGTCATCCTTCAAGGCGCCATGTTTGACATCACAGAGACTAAAGTAGCTGCCAGCGCACTGCTAGAAAGCGAATACCGCTATTACACCTTGGCAAAAATACTGCCGGTCGGGATTTTCCGCGCCGACGCTGCTGGAGATTGCTTGTACGTCAATGAGCGATTTTTGGAGATGGCGGGGCTGACTGCACCAAAGGCACTAGGCGAAGGTTGGGCGCAAAGTTTGCATCCCGAAGACCGCGAGCGTGTTTTGAGCCAGTGGTATCGCGCTGTCATAGACAAGTTGCCCTGTAAGTTAGAGTACCGTTTTTGCAACGGTGACTTCACAACCTGGGTATTTTGGCAAGCAGTGCCAGAAATGACGAAAAGCGGGGAAGTTCTAGGCTATCTCGGCACGTTGACCGATATCACCGATCGCAAGCAGGCAGAATTCGCGCTGCAACAGGCGGAAGAGAAATACCGCAGTATCTTTGAAAATGCGATCGAAGGAATTTTCCAGATAACGCCTGACGGGCGCTACCTCAGCGCTAACCCTGCTTTAGCGAGAATTTACGGCTACTCCTCGGCTGCCGAATTGATCGCGAACATACGCAACATCGACCGCCAACTTTACCTCGATCCCAACCGCCGCGTCGAGTTTTTGCGTGCGATCGAAAAACAAGGTTTTGTGTCTGAGTTCGAGTCTCAAGTTTACCGTGCTGACGGCACTACTATCTGGGTTTCCGAGAACGGCCGGGCAGTTCGCGACCCTGACGGAAATTTACTTTACTACGAAGGCACTGTCGAAGATATTACCCTCCGCAAAATAGCAGAAGATAAGTTGGTACACGATGCTTTGCACGATATGCTAACCGGTTTGCCCAACCGAGCTTTATTTATGGATCGCTTGGGGCACGCGATCAATCTTTCAAAACGCCGCCCCGAAATTTTGTTTGCGGTGCTGTTTATCGATCTTGATCGCTTTAAGGTTGTTAACGACAGTTTGGGGCATTTAGTGGGCGATCGGTTGCTAATCGCGATCGCGCAGCGCCTGGGAATCTGTTTGCGCGCTGGAGATACCGTTGCGCGTCTTGGCGGCGACGAATTCGCTATTTTGCTGGAAAATATCAAAAGCACCGAGGATGCGATCCAGATTGCCGAACGAGTGCAAGCGGAACTGGCAGAGCCTTTTTACCTTAACGAATATCAAGTTTTTACCAGTGCTAGCATTGGGATTGTTTGTTCTGGTTTGCCTCGGTATTCAAGGGAAACCAGCAAACTGTCGAGTCCCGAAAATCTGGGAAATATCGATCGGGAAACTTCTTTGTCTTGCTTATCTTCCGACTCTCCTGTTCCCAATGTCCCGTTCCCCATGTTGTACGATCGACCTGAAGAACTGCTCCGAGATGCAGATGCTGCCATGTATCATGCTAAGGGATTGGGCAAAGCTCGCCACGAAGTTTTTGACTTAAGTATGCACACTCGCGCCGTCGCCCTTTTGCAACTGGAAAACGACCTGCGACGCGCTTTAGACTCCCAGGAATTTCAGCTCTACTATCAGCCCATCGTCTCTCTAGTTACTGGTAGAATCAGCGGTTTTGAAGCGCTGCTGCGGTGGTATCACCCGCAGCGGGGTGTCGTAGCTCCTGGCGAGTTTATTTTAGTAGCAGAAGAAACTAGATTGATTATACCTATTGGCTGGTGGATGATGCGATCGGCTTGCCATCAGATTCACCAGTGGCACCAAAAATTTCCAGAAAATCCGCCATTGACTGTCAGCGTCAACCTTTCTAACCAACAATTTAAACAACCGGATTTAATTGATCGCATTCGCGATATTTTACAAGAAACTCAGCTTGACCCCCGCACTTTAAAGGTAGAAATTACTGAAGGCGTCATCATGGAGAATGCTGAATCAGCAGTGGCTATCCTCGCGGAATTGAAAAATTTAGAAATTCAATTATATATTGACGATTTCGGCACTGGCTATTCTTCTTTGAGCCGCCTACACACCTTTCCAACTGATGCTTTAAAAATCGATCGAGCTTTTGTCAGCCGCATGACTGAAGATGAAGGAAACGAAGCGATTGTACAGACTATTTTAATTTTAGCCAGTCATTTAGGTATGGATGTAATTGCTGAAGGAATCGAAACCAGCGAACAGCTTAATTTACTTAGAGCTCTGCAATGCGAATACGGACAAGGATACTTTTTCTCAAAGCCGATAGACAGCATCGCAGCCACACTTTTGATAGCAAGTCAACCTAAATGGTAATTTGACTGTTGGCTGTTGACTGTTGGCTGTTGACTGTTGACTGTTGACTGTTAACCTTTGGCTTTTTGTTTTAGTGAGTTAAGATAAGCATTAAGTTTTGGTGAAAGTTCATTTAATAAGGGATGCAGGCGATCGCTCTGTTCTTGGGTTAAAAGATTTCGAGCGTAGGCAAGTCTTAAGCTGTTCGACATCTAAACTGCATTAACTCGCGTTACCTTTGTTTTTGATCTTTCGGTTCCATTTCATAATTAAT
>NZ_JAUBOS010000146.1:0-2253 GCF_036700365.1 Microcoleus sp. w2-18bC1 | reverse complement strand
TGATCGCTGGTATTTATAATTATGAACTTTTTTTGAAGACAAACTAGCGCTCGTCTGAGACTTTCGCAAGAGGTCTAGTCAATCAAACGGATTTTTTTCAGCGCCCTTAAGTTGGCGGTAAAAACTCATATTTTGTACTATTTTTTAATGGAGGCAGAGCCTCTAGATCTTCATTACCAGGCTCTGCCTGGTAACGAGAAACGAGAAATTTTCAATTCGTAGGGTGGGTTAACGCAGTTTAACGCACCGCCAGCCTCATGCACCATTTGAGCTAGGTAAAAGATTTACCTGGATATGTTAGCTCGCGCTGTCTGTTGGCACGTTGAAAGAATGCGGCGATCGTTTGAGCTAATTGTGCGGATAGAATGAAGATTTGTTAACTGAGTATTGAGTTCAACTGTTTGAACTTTTCCGGCTGAGATTGCCTTCCCGTACAGTGTATTTCCCTGAATTTTACCAGTGAAGCACGCAAAATCCGATCGCGGCGCGTAGATTGCACCAACGACGCGATCGTTCTGGCGTTGAAACACGATATAGTTTTGAAGAACTTGGTTGGGCTGTGGCGAATCTCCGTACAGGTAAATACCATCTGGCAAAGCAGCAACATTAGTCTTAGATGGATTTTGTTGTGCTTGAAGCGGTTGTTGCTGAATGCCAACACCAATTAGTGTTAGAGGACAAATAAAGGCTGTTGCCAGTAGTTTCCATTTCTTTTTAACAGATGCAGGTAAAATCATTACTGCTTCTCCTTGCGCGTCATCTAACATCTTAGAACAGTCTTCTCTAGTTAATGTCTCACTCAGGTTATAATTTGCCTCTGCTAAAATCAGCCGATTGGTATAGATTTTGAACCTGAAAGCTTGCGCTTGTTTAGCACCGAAAACTTTATTTTCCTTTGTGTTCCCAGTGCCTAAGCTGATTTTGATAAAATTAGAGCAGGCATAGTTTCTAATGCCACCCAATAAAACACCGATCTAAGGTTGATGGCGATGCTTTGGCGGAATTAGAGAAGTTTTTGGCTAAGGAACCTGTAGCGCAAAGCTAATTGATCGGGGGGGGTAAATACTCGGCTCACCCTTCCCAATTTACCAGGAGCTAACTTTTTGTTTGGTAGAACACAAAACATTCTGGATAACTTCTAGAGCAACCGCTTTAACTACATTAATACTTACACTATTACCTAGTTGATGATAAGCTTTATCATCATTAGGATGCAGCATAAAACTATCGGAAAAACCTTGTAACCGCGCCGCCTCGCGGGGAGTAATCCTGCGAACTCGGTTATGATAGTAAACTCCTAATCTATTAGCATCACTGGCAACAATTGTTACAGAAATTTTCTGCGGATCGAGAAATTTATAGACTTCAAAGGAAAAGTTACCTGATACAGGTTTGTATTGATTGTTGTTCCGTTGCAGGTACTTTTTTGTTACCAAGGAATCCAGAATTTCATCGAGATTGGGATGAGCAAAGAAAGTACCTATTTGCTCTTTAGTTAATAGCTTGCCATCTTGGTCAGCTCCAAATTCTTTATTGCGCCTTTTCAAGATAAAAAGATTCATTAATTCAATTTCGTCTAAACTGCACTCGCCTCGCAAACCCAGTTCCCAAGAATGAATCGAATTACCACCACGATAGTCAATTAGCC
This sequence comes from Microcoleus sp. w2-18bC1, assembly GCF_036700365.1. Classification (NCBI taxonomy): domain Bacteria; kingdom Bacillati; phylum Cyanobacteriota; class Cyanophyceae; order Oscillatoriales; family Microcoleaceae; genus Microcoleus; species Microcoleus sp. w2-18bC1. Next base: position 605 of record NZ_JAUBOS010000146.1, on the reverse strand, counting down.
GCCTACCGTGCAGTCGGCTAAAATCATTGTTAACTATTTGTTTCAAGGCATTAACAAATTCTGGCGAACAATCATATTTTGGATCGGGATTGTCTTCCAAAATATCTGCAACTGTGACAGGTTGACTTAAGGGGGAAAAGAACGATAGCTGTTGATGACTAGAGGAATGCGAATCTTTTGGGCCTAAGTCAGAAATTAAGCCAAATTGGGGCGAAGCATTTAAAATTCCTACTAGGTAAACTCGGACACGGTTCTGAGGTAAGCTAAAGTTAGAGCTGTTAAGCAAGAAATAATCGAAGCTGTAACCTCGGCTTTTGATTTCGCCCTTAATAGTTTCGAGGGTTCTGCCGCCGTCGTGGCTGACAAGCCCCCGCACGTTCTCGAAAATAAATGCTTGAGGTTTAAAGGTATCAATTAACCTTGCAATCTCAAAAAATAGGGTGCCTCTGGTGTCTCCAAAGCCCTCTTTTTTGCCAGCATAGGAGAAAGACTGACAAGGAAATCCCGCTAGTAAAATTTCATGTTCAGGCCATTGGTGACAAGTTAAGACTGTAAGTCTTTTGTCAAGAGGCTTTTAGAGAATTGTTGAAAAAAAACTGGTCAGA
>NZ_JAUBOS010000091.1:0-18923 GCF_036700365.1 Microcoleus sp. w2-18bC1 | reverse complement strand
AAAAACTTATATTTAACTCGGCTTGAAGATATCGATCGCTCTTATTCTTGATGTGCGATCGATTATTCAGCAAGCCCGAAATAGTTTTGAGTAAGGTAATTCTGTAATTCTGAGGGTAGGCTTTGGGAAGTGAAGAATCTCCTACCAAATTCATAAAATAGCGCTACATATCTACCCCCCCCAACCCCCCCTTATTAAGGGGGGGAGTAAAACTTTCTATGTAGCATAACTTTATGAAATTGGTATCAGATATCGGGACTTACCCATTGTAATGGTGTGGCAATAATTTGAGATTCTTCGCTTCACTCAGAATGACATAATTAGGTGATTAGTGCGTCCCGGACAATGAATTATATCATGTCCGATCGATTAACCATAATATCCCGGTCGGGCGGGTTTTTGAGATTGTCAATTATTGGCGATTATGGTTGGTGGAACCCGCCCCTACAAAAATCGCGGTAGCTCGACCCGACATGATATTAACCTCAATTTGCTTTACGTACCCAGCCGTTAATAGTAAAGCGGCTATCAGCAAAAGCTTTTGAGGGACAGCTAACTCGCAAAACTTCGTGCATATAGCGACTCAGAAAAAATACGATGCTATTATTGCGAGGTTCAACGGTTCGGAATGTCTTGTCCGCCACATAAAAATTGTTCTCGATTTTGCTGTCATAAATCTGCAACTCGCCACCTGAAAAAGCCTTGGGTTCTCGATAGAAATAGTAAACGTAAGTAAAAAATCGGCTGGCAGTATCTGGCGAGCCACTGTCGTTGTGAAGTTTATAAAAGTTGTTGTCATTGTGCATGGTTAACTGAGCTTCTATCTCACCCAGGGAAAATGACGGAATATTTAAACTTTTTAGCACGTCGGGGAGAATTGCTTTGATGCGATTAACCATCAGTTCCGAAAATTCGGGGAACGAGTGGAGTACCATCGAACGGCGGTAATCTTCGGCATTGGTTGAGGTGCTGGTACTCACAAATTCTGATTCTTTGGCTAAGACATATTTAAGGAGTTTGTTTTTTTCTGCGGGTGTCAAAAAGTTGTCTATTTGGGCGTAGCGAGATATTAAATCGTCATTTACAGGCGGCGCAGGGGCGGGAATTTCTGTGGCGGGAATTTCTACAGGAGTTGCAGGCTGCTGCGGTTCCAGTTGCTGCAAGTAAATTGGGGGTTCGGTGACTAATCCCACTAGGTGTTCGCCTGGAAAAAAAAGGGTGGAACGCCCGTCGTCTATGGGGATTTGAAATAAGGGCGAAAAACTGAGTGTTTGTTGGGTGCGATCGACTAATGTTTTGACAAGGCTGTGCAATAATGGTGTATCAGATTTAAGGGTGACGGTGCATTGATGTCCCCCGGTGAGCAGGATTTTGACTTTTATGTCTTGGGGTTTAATTTGCGGTTGAGTGTAAGTCATAATTTTTGAAGGATGCAACTGGGAATTTGGTACGACATAACAGTGTTGATTGGTGTCATAGCCTTCCAGATCCCCCCTAACCCCCCTTAAAAAAGGGGGGGACAAGAGTGTCTAAATTCCCATTAAAAAGGGGGGGACAGGGGTTTTCTCAAAGTCCCCCTTCTTAAGGGGGATTTAGGGGGATCGAGACTTAGAGTAAAACCAGAGATCCAAAGAATTTCCGCCTTAAGTTAAGACCAATAAACACTATTGTCTCCCTACAATAAAATACACAATTGAGAATTGCTTTAGGTATTATTCCTAATGCAAGAAGTGGCGGATGTCGGTGAAAACCATTGTGATTCCAAGTTGGTTGGCGGCTTGAATGGAATCTTGATCGCGCATACTTCCGCCCGGTTGCACGATCGCAATTATGCCCGCCTCAGCCGCAGTTTTGACTGAATCGTCGAAGGGGAAGAAACCGTCGCTGGCTAAAATAGCTCCTTGGCTCTTGTCTCCTGCTTGTTCCAATGCTAGTTTAACTGAGCCGACGCGATTCATTTGTCCGGCGCCGACACCGATTGTAGTACGATCGCGCGTCACAACAATCGCATTTGATTTGACGTGTTTCGCTACTTTCCAAGCAAACAGCAATTCTTCCAACTCTTGGGCTGTCGGCTGTTTCTCAGTAACAATCCGCCATTTGCTAGTTTCTTCTACTATATTATCTGAGTCTTGCACCAGCAAACCGCCTGCAATAACTTTAACAGTTTGTGGTGGCCCTTGAGTCAAATCTGGCAAAATTAATACTCGAACTTTCGCCTTTTTCTTGATAATTTGTTCGGCTTCGGGTTCGCAGCCCGGCGCGACAATACATTCTAAAAATGTTTGAGTTAACGCCGTTGCGGTAGCAGCATCAATGGGGCGATTGAGGGCGACAATGCCGCCGAAAGCTGAGACTGAATCGGTATCGAAGGCTTTTTGATAAGCTTCAGAAATAGTTGTTCCCAAGGCTGTGCCGCAAGGATTTGTATGCTTCAGAATAGCGGCCGCGGGTGTGTCGGGGAATTCTACGATTAGCCGCCTTGCTGCTTCTAAATCTACTAAATTATTGTAGCTTAATTCTTTGCCTTGCAGGATGGTGCTAGTCGTCCAGCCTGTGGGTGTAGTTCCGCTTTGATACCAGGTGGCGGCTTGATGAGGATTTTCGCCGTAGCGCAGAGTTTGCAACTCTTTTCCTGATAAATTAAACTCGTCTGGTAGCGAAGATTCTTCAGCGGATTGGCTGCTGCTGAGATAATTTGCGATCGCGCGATCGTAGTTGGCTGTATGTTTGAATGTTTCTAGGGCGCATCTTTGCCGAAACTCTAAGGATGCTGCGCCGCCATTCTCCCGCAGTTCTTTTAAATAAGTATTGTACTGTTTGGGGTCGCACAAAACTGTCAAATGAGCGTGGTTTTTGGCGGAAGCTCTCAACATTGCTGGCCCGCCGATATCTATCTGCTCAATTGCGTCGGCTAGAGTAACTCCTGGTTTAGAAATTGTCTCTTCAAATGGATACAAATTGACTACAACTAGATCGATCGCCCGAATTTGATTTGCAGTTAAATCTGCGAGGTCTTCCGGTACATCGCGGCGTGCTAAAATGCCGCCGTGGATTCGTGGGTGAAGTGTTTTGACTCGCCCTCCCAAAATTTCGGGGGAACCAGTATATTCCGCAACTTTGGTCACTGGGATGCCTGCTTCTTTGAGGGCCGTTGCTGTCCCGCCACTACTAATTATGTCAAATTCAAATTCTTCTACTAGACTGCGCGCTAAGTCGATTAGTCCGGTTTTATTGGATGTGCTCAAAAGTGCTAGACGTGCCATTGGTTTGAAGTTGCGATCGCAAAAATAGATAGGTTATATTCTATATCACATCTGCCCGCAGGGAGATGATTTGGTAATGGCTAATTATGATTATTTTTAATAATTTAAAGATGAGTTCGCTTATTTTAAACCATATTTTTTGTCAAACTTATATAATATTTTATACTGACCAGTGGCTTCTAAATATGTATAACTTGCGCGTGGAACTGGTTATTTTGTGAGTGCGAGGGGGATTGAAGCCATATTCAGCTTGTACAGTTCATGTCGCTACGTAAGTGTCAATGTTGGTGAAATTACTTAATAAAACTTAATAGATAAATCTATGGCGATGCTCTTGAATTTTAACGATGTTTTATGATGAATTCTAAAAGTAATGTGCTAGCATCGGGTGTAAATTGCTCTCTCCCTAAATTTCCCGAAAAATTGGGCGATCGCAACACCTTAATCTAAACAACAATTTGGTAGGGCTGAAATATGTTTTTTCAAGAAGCAGATCCAGAAAATAAGCTCAGTAATATTAGCAGGAATCATAAAAAAACTGATCACAATATGACCAATAGAACAGGCTACCAACAGATGGCAAAAAAAAGAGCCGAGAATTCGACCGAGGCCAATATTTCCGAAGCTTATAGTCTTAGTCTGTGCGAAATGCAACAGATGGAGCGAGCAATGGAACAGCTAAAGCAGGATTTGAAAGCTAGCGAATCTCGGTTTCGGAATGTCATCGAAAAAAATGCCGACGGCATCGCAATCGTTAACAAGCGAGGACTTGTATGTTTTGCCAACCCGTCAGCAGAAGCGCTGTTTAACTGCAAAGCAGAGGAACTTTTAGGGCAAGCATTTTTTGGCAATTTAGTAGTAGAAGTTTCAGCTTGCGACCTTGAGATGGCGACGGATATTATTCCCCAAGTTGGAAAAACAGAAGCACCAGGAACTCGCGTCGTGCAAACAGAAGTTGAAGCTATTCGCAAGCAAAAAGCAAATGCTGTAGTAGAAATGCGGGTGGTGGAAACGGAATGGGATGGAGAAATGGCTTATTTAGCTACGCTACGGGACATTACCGATCGCAAGCGCGCAGAAGAAATGCTTTGGTTGTACGATCGAGCTATAGCAGCTACTAGCACCGGAGTTACGATTTCTGATGCCACTGACCCCGAAAATCCAATTATTTATTGCAATCCCGCATTTGAAAGTATGACAGGTTATCGGCGGCAGGAAATTATCGGAAAAAACGGCCGATTGTTGCACGGAAGCGATACCGACCCGGCGGCAGTAGAAATAATTCGCCAAGCCTTGCAAGCAGAAAGCGAATGCAAGGTAATATTAAAGAATTACCGCAAAGACGGAACCGCTTTCTGGAATTGTTTCTCAATATCTCCCGTGCGCGATAGAACGGGTAAATTAACTCATTTTATCGGCGTACAGAGAGACATCACCCACAGCAAACAAGCCGCAGAAGCATTGCATAATTCCGAAGCACAAAGCCGAGAACAAGCAGCTCAACTAGCAGCGGCCCTGGACGAACTCAAAGCCACTCATTCCCAATTAGTTCAAAGCGAAAAAATGTCGAGTTTGGGATTGCTAATTGCTGGAGTCGCTCACGAAATTAACAACCCAGTCAGCTTCATTTACGGCAATCTCGCTCATCTCACAAATTATACTCAAGACTTGTTTCACCACCTCGAACTTTATCAACAGCACTATCCTAATCCAGTTGCCGAAATTCAAGAGGAAAGAGAAAAAAATGATCTCGATTTTTTAGCTGAAGATTTACCTAAAATACTATCTTCAATGAGCGTTGGTGTCGATCGCATTTGCCAGATTGTGCAGTCGCTGCGAAACTTTTCGCGGCACGACGATGCACAGATGAAACCCGTTAACCTCCACGCAGGTATTGACAGCACGCTGTTAATTCTCAATCACCGTTTGAAAGGGAACGGAGAAAAGCAGCCAATTCAAATCGTAAAACAATACGGAGAATTGCCGAATGTTGAGTGTTTTGCTGGACCGATAAATCAAGTTTTTATGAATATTCTCAGCAATGCGATCGATGCTTTAGAAGATGCGAACAGTAGGCAAACTTGTCAAGAAATGCTAGAAAATCCCAGCCAGATTAGGATTTGTACGGAAGTTGTCGGCAATTTTGTAGAAATAAAAATTTCCGACAATGGCCCGGGAATAACGGAGGAAGTCAAACAGCGCATATTTGATACCTTTTTTACTACCAAGCCCATTGGCAAAGGCACGGGAATGGGTTTGTCAATTAGCTATCAAATTATTGTAGAAAAACACAAAGGCGAATTATATTGTACTTCGGAATTGGGCAAGGGTACGGAATTTACTATCAAAATGCCGATCACACATTAGCGCGGAATGTGCAATCTGCACCTTACCAACGTGATATATAGGCAAGCAAGCGAGCGGAAATCTCGCACTCGTAAAAAACGATAAAAATCGTTTTTTATCGTTACCAGGATCTGGCTGCGAACGCATACTTAGAGGCTTTGCATCCCCATTGTAGAGACAATTATCAGGTGCTTTTCGGCTCACCTTACCCCCATAAATAGGGAATTAAAAAACCTCCGCACCTTCCAACTTCTTAAAAGTTTCAACCTTAGCCCTCGCCGCTTCCCCGCAAGTCTTCGGCGTCGGAAACATCTTCCCAGGATTCGCCAAACCTTTCGGATTAAACACCTGACGCACCCACTGCATCGTCTCCAAATCTACCTCCGAAAACATATCCGGCATAAAACACTTCTTATCAGCACCGATGCCGTGTTCCCCCGAAAGACTTCCCCCAACTTTCACGCAAAGCCTAAGAATTTCCCCGCCCAATTCTTCCACCTTTTCCAGCGCACCTTTTACCGAGTTATCGTACAGAATCAGCGGGTGCAAATTCCCGTCTCCCGCGTGAAAAACATTAGCAATCCGATAACCGTATTTCTCGCTCAAAGCCTCAATTTCTTTCAAAACATAAGCCATTTGCGTTCGCGGAATTACGCCGTCTTGCACATAATAATCCGGGCTGAGATGACCCGCCGCCGCAAAAGCAGCTTTCCGTCCTTTCCAAATTTTTAGGCGCGTTTCCGGGTCGGTTGCCGTGGTGATATTTCGCGCTCCGTTATGCTTGCAAATATCAGCAATTCGCTGTTTATTTGTGGCAACTTCCACTTCTAAACCGTCAATTTCTACGAGGAGAATTGCCGCCGCATCGCGGGGATAACATCCAGTTGCCACCACATCTTCCACAGCATTGATGCTGATGTTATCCATGATTTCCATGCCGCCGGGAATAATGCCAGCGCTGATAATATCGGAAACTGATTCGCCCGCTGCTTCTATACTGGAAAAATCCGCTAGGAGAACGCAAATCGATTCCGGCGCTTTGAGAATTCGCAAAGTAACTTCTGTGGCGATTCCTAAAGTGCCTTCGGAACCGACAAATACACCAGTTAAATCGTAACCGGGCATTTCGGGAATTTCGCCACCGACATCGACAATAGAACCGTCGGGAAGTACCAATTTTAGTCCTAAAACGTGATTCGTTGTGACTCCGTATTTGAGGCAGTGAACACCGCCAGAATTTTCGGCAAGGTTGCCGCCAATTGAACAAACAATTTGGCTGGAAGGATCTGGCGCGTAGTAGAAACCGGCGCCGCTAACTGCTTGTGTTACCCAGTTATTAATTACTCCCGGTTGCACGACAACTTGCTGATTTTCTAAGTCTACTTTCAGGATTTTTCGCATCAGGGCAGTGACAATCAGCACGCAGTTTTCTACAGGCAAAGCGCCGCCGGAAAGGCCGGTGCCTGCGCCTCTAGCCACCCAGGGAATTGAGTTGCGATCGCATATTTTGACCACTTGCGCCACTTCCTCCGTAGTTCGAGGCAATACCACCAGGGCGGGGCGCTGGCGGTAGCTGGCGAGTCCGTCGCACTCGTAGACAATCAATTCTTCGCGGCGCTGCACGACGCCATTTTTGCCGACTACAGCCTCAAATTCTTTAATAACGGGTTTCCAATTGCGTTCTGTTTCTATGGCTATCATTAGTGAATTTAATTAGGGAACTATCAATAATATTGTTGCAAACTTTACTATTTTTGTGCAATTATTTTTCTAAGGGTTGCAATATTGACACAGGGAAGGATCGGCAGTCTCTCGACCGTCTGGAAAGAGTTTTTCTTTAGTATAACCGCAGTTTTTGCATTTATAGATTGCCGATCGCGCTAGCTGAGTCGGAAAATAGCAAAGTCCGCAGGGCAATCCGATTTTCATCTCAGCAATATCGAATCCCGGCCAACCGCACTCCGGGCAGAATTGCTTAAATTTTTTAACTAAATCGAGAGTTGCATTTTCGATGTTTTTCATCCGAGTTGGATTGTACATCGCCCGCATATCTGTTTCGATGTGAACTCGGCCGGTTGACGAGTTTTTTAAGCCTGCTGTCACAGCGTCGAAAAATTGTTTTTCTGTCCCAATGCCCTTGACAATTTCGCCGTTACCGAGCGCAGCATCGCCAACTATAACCACCAGTGCGTGTTCGGGAAATCCAGCTTTTTTAGCAAAATCATCTGCTTCTTCTATACTGGAAACTAACTGGTGACTGTAGTTAGTTTCAACGGAGAAAGAGTCGCCGATGAGTTCTAGATTGTTGGCTCGATCTAATAAAATTACTATTTCTCTGTTAGCTGGCAAATACGGCATCATTGGGTGAGGGCCGAAAGTACCTTCGCTAGCAAAGGCAAGAGTTTCGCCCGCAATTTCTAGGGCTTTTCGTGCTTTATGGCGAGCAGCTTCTATTTGTGTTCCTAAGCGTTTAACTTCTCTGGTGAAGGTGCCAAAAGTGTCAGTGTCAAGCTCCGCAGGTACTAGGATATTTACGCCTAATTCTCGTTCCAAAACTGGAGCCATTACCCGTTCTTTTTCGTGCATGGTAGCAAGAACTGCGGTGCGATCGCTCAATAATTGATTGGGATTCACAGGCTCAGAAATATTAGACATACAGCAGTATCATTTTAGGAAAAAAAATCACATACACCCTTTCCACCGCCCCACAACCGATAGAAACCCTGACTTAACTTCCGAGTAAAAATTTTAGACCTCAGTTAAATATTCATGATATTCACCTGTGGACTTAATTAAAGATTCTTCAATCTTCAATCGTCAATCTAAAATCTAAAATCTAAAATCGTATTAGTTGCCTCCAGTAACTCCCCCAGCTTGACCTCTAAGTACAAAAATTACTCCTGTCATAATTAGCGCCACGCCTACCAACCGCAGCGGCGGCAAAGGCTCGTGAAATATCAGTTTGCCACCTAAAACAGTAAATAGGTAACTAATTGACAGTAAAGGCGAGACTATGCTAAGGTTTGCCCGCGACAAAACTACAATAAAGCCGATCGAAGAAATTGCATACAAAGAAAGACCAGTTACTATCAACGGCTGAGTAGCCATTGCTATAATTTTTTCTATTAAATTAGCAGCGCCAATGGGCCCTAATATTTTAGCTCCTGCCTTCAGACTAAATTGACCTGCGACGCCGCACAATATTGCAGCAAGCAATAACATAAAAACGTTTCTATTCATAAATTTACTAACCTATAGTACAATCAAAAATTGTCGTTCCCCAAAACCTGAAAAACTTTAATTAAGTTTTGCTAGGTTTTATTCACCACTAATATTTTAAGCAGAGATACGGGAAAATCAAGTATGGTCGAGCGCGATCGAGAGTCGAACAAATATATGGCAGAGCAGACCAACCCAAGCGGAGAATATACTCTAGAACTATCCATACTCATGCCTTGTCTGAACGAAGCAGAAACTTTAGAAATCTGCATCGAGAAGGCACAGAAGTCCCTGCGCGAACTTGATATTGCAGGCGAGGTCATCATAGCAGACAACGGCAGCACTGACGGTTCTCAAGCTATCGCTACCAGAATGGGAGCAAGAGTTGTGCCCGTAGCAGCCAAAGGCTACGGCAGCGCCCTCATGGGAGGCATCATCGCAGCGCGCGGAGTTTATATTATCATGGGCGATGCTGACGACAGCTACAATTTTTCCAACCTCGGCTTTTTTGTCAACAAATTGCGAGAAGGTTTCGACTTAGTAATGGGAAACCGCTTTCAAGGGGGAATCAAACCGGGTGCAATGCCGCCGCTGCACAAATATTTAGGCAATCCGGTGCTGACATGGGTTGGGCGGCTATTTTTTTCAAGCCCCGTCGGCGATTTTCACTGCGGACTCAGGGGTTTTAGGAGAGACTCAATTTTGAAACTCGACTTGCAAACAACGGGGATGGAATTTGCTAGCGAAATGGTGGTCAAGGCCTCTGTATACAAGCTGCGGATAACTGAAATCCCAACCGTACTTTCTCCCGACGGCCGCAGCCGTCCGCCGCACTTGCGAACTTGGCGAGATGGCTGGCGGCACCTCCGATTTTTGCTGCTTTACAGTCCCCGGTGGCTGTTTCTGTATCCCGGTACTGCGCTGATGATTTGGGGTCTAATTGTTAGCATTTGGCTGTTACCCGGTACTCAAAAGATTGGGAACATCAGCTTTGATGTACACACGCTGCTTTATGGTGCGATCGCAATTATCATCGGTTTTCAAGCAGTAACTTTCGCTTTTTTCACCAAGATTTTTGCCATCAGCGAGAAATTCCTGCCCGAAGACCCTAAACTCAACAAAATATTTCGCTATGTCACGTTAGAGACAGGATTGATTGTCGGAGTCACGCTGATTTTAATCGGAATAGTTGGCTCGTTCTTGTCATTAACTATCTGGAGCGAAACGGCTTTCGGGACTCTCGATCCTTCTAAAACTCTGCGTTTGGTTATTCCCTCGCTCACTTGCCTGACTGTTGGTTTGCAGATGGTTTTGTCGAGCTTTTTTCTCAGCGTGCTGAGCTTGAAGCGTAGGTGATAACATTATACTGGCAACATTCCTCACAACTAAATTGCAGTTTGGGGAAGTTCAGGGCGATCGCACTTCCCTCGATCCTAAATTGCTATAATAACAATCAGCCCAAAAATCTCAACATAAAGCCTATGTCTACTTATAGCGAGGTACTGAGTCAGGCTCAAAATCTCACTCTTGAAGAGCAACAGCAACTGTTAGAAGTATTGTCAGCATTGATTCGCGATCGGGTAACAACCCAAACTCAGGGTAAACGATCGGAAATTGATGCAGCACTGATTGAAATGGTACAAGATCCAGAGTATCAAGCTCAAGTGCTACAGATGGAGGCTGAGTTTGCGGTAGCGAGTTGGGAAGCGCTGCAATTGGGAGAATCTCCTGTATGAACCGGGGAGAAGTCTATGATGCTCGACTTGAACCTGTTGAGGGTTCTGAACAAGGAGGAACCCCTCCTGTTATCATCAAAGTTAAGGAACTAGCAGGAGTTAGAGAAAATTACTCTAAAAATGGATAGGTCAGTTACAGGGAAAACTATACTAAAGTTGCTATTATTTATTGATAATCCCACAGACTAGGAGATTAAGATGCAAGTCAAAGACATGACAGTTGACCAATTGCGGGACTTAATTCGGCATACCGTGGAACAGTGTTTAGAAGAATATTTGGGCGATCCTGATGCAGGTTTAGAAGTTAAGGAAGAAGTCAAGCAGAAATTGTTAGATTCAATGAAGCGCAAACAAGCAGGAGAAAGTAGCGTCGAACCTGGGGAAGTTTATCAAAAACTTGGCATGAAATCGTAATGAGCTATTCGGTTGAGTTGACTGCAGAAGCTCTGGTTAACCAAGAAAGATTGACTCAGGCTGTGCAGGAGCGTATAGGTAATAAAATCAATTGGTTGGCTGAAAATTTTGAACAAATTACTCCTATGCCGTTGTCGGCTAATCTGGCAGGTTTCTTTAAGTTAAGAGTGGGTGATTATCGGGTAATTTATTCTTTTGATGATGATTTAAAGGTGATTACTATTCACCAGATTGGACACAGGAGAGAAATTTATGATTAACTGAAGTGCGATCGCGCTTTTGGAAGATTAAGGGGGATATAACTTTTGGGAATAAAAGGGCGATCGCCTTTCCCTACTTCCTAAATTGCTATAATAACAATCAGCCAAAAAATCTCAACATAAAGCCTATGTCTACTTATAACGAGGTACTGAGTCAGGCTCAAAGTCTCACTCCTGACGAGCAACAGCAGCTTTTAGAAGTATTGTCAGCTTTGATGCGCGATCGGGTAACAACCCAGACTCAGGGTAGCAGTGAAAGATTGCCCAAGAAAAATTAAAAGAGATGGCGAGGTTTTTTGCCGTATCGTGTGGATGCTTTGAAATTCCAGTTGCAACTTAGAGAAGAATGGGATGATTAATAAATATCTTCTCGATACCAACATTCTGATTTACTACTTCTATAACGAGCCGGAATTTCAGTCTATATTTGCTGAAACACTGCAAGTTTACCATCCTTACTGCCGCTAATCAGAGTACGCCCGTCGGGACTGAAAACCACTGAGGTAACTGCGGCAGCGTGTACACACTCATTAAAAATATCTTTCTTGTTTTGGAAATCCCCAATTTGAATATTACCGCCGTAGTCTCCTATTGCGAATAAATTGCCATCTGAGCTAAAAACTACTGATTTAATCTCATAATTAAACTTAAAGACATTAAATTCTTCGCCTGTTTTTACATTCCAAAACTTGATTTTTTTGTCATCGCTTCCACTAAGAAGCGTTTGACCGTCAGGACTAAAAGCTAATGAATTAACTGGCCGTAAATGTTCTTTAATAAGAAGAGTTTGTTTTTGATTGTGTAAATTCCAGAGCTTAATCTCTCCCTTGTCGTCCCCACTAGCAAGAAGCCAATTATTAAAATCAACAGCCAGACATTTTACTTCCCCAGTATGGCTTGAGAGTGTGCCAAATTCTACCCGTTCTTCTGTGGAATCCAACAACTTAATCCTACCATCAGCACTCCCAACAATCACTATTTTACTATCGGGGGTAAAGGCTACTGAGGTAACTCTATTAGTCGAGCCCATTCCTAAGTTCCCTATATCTTTAGATTTCTTTGTATCTAAGCGCCATACTTTGACTTTATTTTGATCGATGTTCTCAATCATAGCAGTTGCAAGGAAATGCCCGGTTGGGTCGATTGCGAGCGGAGTGGAATACCATGCTATCAATCCCCTTAAATTTGATAGGTAATAAAGTTCTCGTCTCTCTTGTAAACTCCAAATAACAATCTTGCGATCGCCACATCGGATCGCAATATCTTTTCCATCTGGAAAAATGGCAATAGAGTTAATTTCACCTTCAAAGTTTTCGGACTGATACACGCATTTCCACTTAGTAACGGCCACTTTAGTAGCGGCAACATAAGGTTTAATTTTGATATATTTTAAACCAGTTTCTACATCTACTTTACTCTCCAAGTTAAAAGATTTTGAAGCACCAGCAGAAAACGAATCATCTACCTCCCAAAAATTGCGATAATGCTCTAAAACCTGTTTGTGAGATTCTTCAAGATTGTTCGCAGTCGTCACAATATTTGACACTATTCCTTGAAGAGCAATGCCTTCTATTAAATAAATTTCTCTGCCAAAAAGATCTTTGAGAACGCCGTTACCTGAGATGCCGATATCTTCTGCTATTGCCTCTACTATTCGGAAAATTAAAGTTATATCTCCCGCTTTCGAGTTATGAATCTCGCGATACAATGCTGTTCCTTGTTCCGTCAATTCTCCTTCTGTTGCTCTAGCCAGTAAACCAGTTATCCCAGCCGCGCACATAAAATCTGGAGCGACGACTGTTCGGTAGTCAAGAGACTGATTACAACTAACTAAAAAACTCCAAGCTGTAGTATTTGTCATGGCAATTTTAAATCGGATTCTGGAAATTTTAGATTCAGGTCATTTTGAACAGATAAGAAACAATTAAGAGCGTATTTGAATGCTGTTTCTTCATTCTCTACTTTTTTTAACAATTCTTCTTTTTCCTGACGTAACTCTTCGGATCTTCTAGCTGCTGCTTCTTGCCTTTGCTTGGCTGGTGTTTCGGCATATTCACCCGCAAATTCAACCATTTTTAGAACTGTATCTTGGAAGAGTACATATTTTTTAGGTAAGAATAAATCCAGTATGGTAGGTAGGATGTCTTGCGCTGCTTTTAGCCCTCCGCCAACAACTTGACCTACTTGCTCCCACCAATTTAGATTTGCCTTAACTTCAATTGGACGATTAGCTTGTTCTCTCATTTTGTCTATAGCAGCTTTGCAATCAGCTTGAATTATATCGGGCAAGACACAGGCTAAAGGAATTTCTACTTGAAAGGGTTTGGGTAATATGCTAAGATTTTTTGTCATGCTGCCATCTGGTTGCAGATTGGCAAAATCTTTACCGACTGCACTAACAGGAATTAATCGAACTGGTTTTCCTGCCTTATTATAAATAGAGACTAAATTTTTAAAATGTGGAATTTCTTTCAGCAAAAAATCCCGGATTTGTTTGAGGGTGTATTCCTTTTCTACAATATCCCACTTGCTGATTACAAAATGGATCGGTTTACCACTCTTTTGCATTATGCTAAGAACTTGAGGTAAATCCTTAACTGCCCATCTTAAGCCGATTTGTTCGTTTCGCATTAGCTCACAAAGTCTTTGACCATCCAGCAGGCCAAGTAAAGCATCTGCTTTGTTGACTTGCTCATCTAATTTAGGATCATCTTCTTGATCTATCTGCTGGTCGGTTAACAAACCACCTGCATAATCTAAATAGGTGAACTTGCAAGCCGGATAGATCGGCAGATCTTTCGTTTGTACGCGACAAGTGAAAGTCCATTCTGATACTTCGCTGCGTCGTGTTCCAAGCGGCCACTTTTCTTCAAAAGCTATTTGTGTATAAAGATCGTGTAATTGTTTGCTTTTCTCTCCACTTTCAAGCTCCAGAAAAAAGCCTCCTTCCCCTTGGGTACATAACTGATTGTACATACTAGCTAAAAATACCGTTTTGCCTGAGCCGCGTGGCCCTAGCATGATGACTCTATAAGTATTCATACTTGACCGATTAGAGGAATAATGAAGAATTATTAAGTATGTGTATATATTGTCTCGCAAAAGTTAACTCTTGTATGTCGGAAATGTCGGGATTTTTCCCAGACAAGCCGATCGCAAATGTCGGAATCTTGTCGGAAATGTCGGAATCATGTCGGAAATGTCGGAAATATCGGATATAATACGACAAATCCCCGCACACGACAGACCTATGGACATCGCAGAAGTCTTAAAACTCGCGGACGAGCTCATCTTCGCGAAGACTGGAGAACATATAGACTATCTGCAAAAAGCTATCCTTGAAGGGACTTTACAAGGTCGGACATACCCAGAAATTGCTGAAGCGACTCATTCCAGTGAAGGTCATACCAGGGATATCGGTTCGGAATTATGGCAAATATTTTCAGAGGGATTGGGAGAAGATATTACTAAAAGAAATTTTAGAGCAATAATAGAAAAGGTTGAGTTTAACAATTTTTCATCGGCTACCGTTAAAGGAGATGTAACAGTTAATAACGTCAACATTTGTCAAGAAAGGGCGAGAAGTCCAACAAAACCGCAAAACTCCCAACCAACTTCTAAACAACCCCACATAGACTTAGGCGACGCACCGGAAATATTCACCTTTTTCGATCGCACTTCCGAACTCTCCACCCTCGAAAACTGGATAACACAGGAACACACTCGCCTTATCACACTCCTCGGAATCAGCGGCATCGGCAAAACCACTCTCTCCCTAAGCCTAATCGATCGTCGCATCAAAACCCAATTCGATTACGTCATCTATCGCAGCCTCCGCTTTTCCCCAAGCCTCGATGCAACCCTCACCAACCTGCTGCAAATCTTTTCCCAACCATCTGAAATTCCCCAAAACATCGAAACCAAAATTGCCCAAATCCTCGATTACCTGCGAAAAAACCGATGTCTGATTGTCCTCGATGATGTACAGATGCTTTTGGGCAGCGGGCAACTAGCGGGACAATATAAAACTGGATATGAAGATTATCAGTTATTTTTTAAACTAATTGCCGAAGTTTGTCATCAAAGTTGTTTGATATTGAATAGTTGGGAAAAACCCAGAGAAATTGCCAGATTATCAAAAGATAATCATCCCGTGCGATGTTTTGTATTGGGAAGTTTAGGAGTAGCAGCTAAAGAGATTTTGAACTCCCAAAAGTTATCCGATGAGGAAACATGGTCAACTTTGATTGACATTTATCAAGGCAATCCTCTGTGGTTGGAGTTCACTGCAACGCTGATTCAAGAGTTGTTTGGGGGAAGAGTTTCTGAGTTTTTGCACTGCGAGATGCCGATTTTAGATGAAGGGTTGCAATCTCAGTTATCTCAACCTTTTGGGCGTTTGACTCCGGCAGAGTTAGCAGTGATGGTTCACCTGGCTAATCAACCTGAACCCGTTGCTGTGTCGCAAATTTTCAACAAAATACCATTTTCGCCGTCAGAAATAGTCAATGCAGTGCGCTCTCTTGGAAATCGGTTTTTATTGGATGCTGTAGAACAGGAAAAGATAACTTTATTTAGTTTGAATTCAGTGGTGAAACAGTATGTAAAAACTCAGTATTCTTAGTCCGCGTAGGCGGACTTTGTTAGTGTAGTTGCGGTTTCAACCGCCGTCTTTATTCGATCGAATTTATTCGCTCGTATTTCATAAAGCGGGTAACAAACCCGGATTTAATTTAAGTGCGTGAAGCGAAGCTATCCCGCAGGGAATCGCACCCACTCTCTAAACTCTCTAATTCTCGCATTCTCTCCCTTTTCTGAGTCTAGGTGCATAAACTGTGCCAGTTCTTTGACAGGAAAGGAGGCAAATGCCAAACTGGTTTCCGACTCGACATAACCCGTATCATTTAAAATGTTAATTATTAGTTTCCCCTTCTTCCAAATCCAAACCTCCGGCACTTTAAGTTCCGCATAAACCGCCATTTTATTGATAGATGAGCTAGTCAAATCCATTTCTACAGCTAAGTCTGGCGGCGGGTCATTTTTGAGATCGATAGTTAAGTTTCCCCGCATTAAAGCTTCATTTTGAATATAAAAACATTCATCAGCTTCGTTACCAGCTTTTTTGGGTTCCGAACGCCAAGTAGATGATTTTAATCCGATAATTTCAATCCCAATTTCCTCAGACAGCGCTACAATTAGCCGACAGAGAGTCCAGCTATACCTCTCATGTTCTGGTGAAGGTACCATGAGTTCTAAAGTTCCCTGATAGTAAGTCATGCGCGGCGTTGAACGTTCGGCAAATATTTCTAACAAGTGTTCGTAGGTTTCCCAACTGATATCATGTAAAATCAGGTGAGAACCTGCAAGCTCTTCTTTACTGTACGCCAGGGTTTGAACCATTGCAAATACTCCACGAGAACTTTAACTGTATTTTATTTACTCTATTGAACATTGGACAGGTGCGATTCCCTGCGGGATAGCTTCGCACGCGCGTACATTACCAGATTGATTCCAGATTCAAAACAAATCCGGGGAGAACATCTTCACCTGATACAGTGGCTGGAGATTCTAACACTTCAACTTCTCGATTCTGACGATAAATCTCTACTTGTCGCGATTTGCGATTAATCAACCAACCTAAAACAGCACCGTTATCTCGGTATTCTTTCATCTTATCCTGAGTTTCTTTCAAACTATCGCTCGGAGACATTAACTCAACAACAAAATCAGGACAAATCGGGGGGAATTTCTTTTGTTGTTCGGGAGTTAGTGCATCCCAGCGTTCTAATTTTACCCAAGAAGCATCAGGCGCTCTATTTGCATTATTAGGAAGTTTGAACCCTGTTGAAGAATCAAAAACTTTACCCAGTTTACTCTGCTGATTCCAAATCCAAATCTGTGCTGTTAATCCTGCATTGCTGCTTCCAGTTTCTCCTCCTGCTGGTGACATGATAATTAATTCTCCTTTCGCTGTGCGTTCCAATCTAATATTTTCATTCTCCTGACATAGTTGAAAAAACTGATCGTCTGTCAGCTTAATAATTGGGTTGAGGTTGAGGGTGAGGGTAGTCATAGCGGTATTTTATCGTGGCTAAACGACCTTTATTAAGGATTGTAGCATATTGATTGAGTTGTGAGGGCGATCGCAATCCTAAGCTAATTAACTGTGCATCGCTTGCTCGGCCGCCTTAATTAAAACCTCATCCATCCAATTGTTAATACTTTTGCCAGCTTTCTTTGCCGCAATAAAGATTTTGCGGTGATGTTCAGGAGTAGTGCGGAAGGGAAGTTTACCTGAAAAGGGTTTATCCGGTTCCTGTCCTAATTCTTTGCAAAATTCTAGATAATCATCGATAGAGTTTTGGAATTCTTGGCGAGCTTCTTCAATAGTTTGTGCTTTAAAAGTCACTACGTCATTAATGTCAAGCACTCGCCCGAAAAGAAGTTCCGCTTCTATATCTACTTCAATGCTAGCACTGTAACCCTTGTAAGTCATCATGGCTGTAATACTCTTCCTCTTTCAATAAGTTCAATTTGTGAATGATTAATTTTATGCTAATACTCTTGTTAATTTGGGCGCTCCGCAATGATTTTCCCGTTAACAGCTAAGTCATCATGGTTCAACCCCCGCCTTTATCAAAAATTCTCTGACTGATTTAACGGCTCCTTTATCTGTCTCTTTTTGAAGATGTGGTTCGTGAAATACAGCTCTTACCTCATTTAATAAAATGCGAACCCGCGAACCAGGACCTTGAGTAACAGTAGCACCGAGTGCTGTAAATAAATTTTCAATATCTTGCCAATTAATATTAGCTGGTATAGGATCTGTAAAAATTGCTTCTAAAATCTTACGCTGTTTATTATTTAGCTCCATAAATATTTTATTTGTTGTTTTAAAACATCATGATATCATTTTGTGATATCAATGTCAAGAGGTGAGCGAATCTCGCGCCAAGACTACTTTAGACCTTAGCGGGTGACAACGTACCTATAATGCTTGCTGCATAAAGGATAGAGCCAAGAAGCCGCGCTGAAAATAGAGACGTTTATGGGGTTTGAGCGCAATTAGACTTGTTACCCAATCGTTCCATAATTCCATCCCATAGATCCACCGTTGTCCATAGAGGCTCAGACTAAATTCACTTTGGCGTGGGGTTTTGTCTTGATGCTCCTTGATCCGTCCAGCATAAATTTCTATCCCTAATTTCTTGATCCATTGCCCGTGAATCGTCGCCAAACTATAAGCTATCGCAATCAACAAGACTAAGGCTAAAAAGCGAGCTTCATTGACCTTGGTATTTTCTAAATTATAACCACCAGTTTTGTAATCTTTGAACATCTGTTCGATACCCCACCGACAACAATAAACATCTAAAGTAAGCTTCAGATTGGGGAGATTTGTCAGAATATACCAAGGTTCTTTTGGCCCTGGCTTACGATATTTTCTTTTCCAATATACAGCCAGATTAAATGGTCCTAAACCGTCTCCTTTATTTGCCAAAATATTCTGATAAAAATTGGACATCCCAGGTTGAAAGCCAAGCTTTTTGAGCACTTGATAGTCTTCACCTAAATTCTCTTGAAATTGGAAGTCCTTTTTCTGACGTAGTGCAAAGGATACGCCCCTGGAATCAAGCCATGATGCGAGTTTGGGGCTATGGAACTCTCGATCACCTAAGACC
>NZ_JAUBOS010000090.1:0-19297 GCF_036700365.1 Microcoleus sp. w2-18bC1 | reverse complement strand
CAGTTGACAGTTGACAGTTGACAGTTGACAGTTGACAGTTGACAGTTGACAGTTGACAGTTGACAGTTGACAGTTGACAGTTGTTTGTTAGAGTTGAGGTTCAAATTCAATGACAAAAGTTTGTTTTTTACCAGATAACGTGACAGTTGAAGCTGAACCAGGAGAGCTTTTGCTAGATGTAGCTAAACGTGCAGGGGTTTCTATTCCTACCGGCTGTCTCATGGGTTCTTGTCACGCTTGCGAAGTAGAAATTGATGGCGGAGATACGATTTGTGCTTGTATTTCCGGCATCCCTTACGGAAAAAAGCAAGTGACAATTAATCTGTATGTTGACCCGACTTGGTAATTTGTTAGTTGACGGTTGACGGTTGACGGTTGACGGTTGACGGTTGACTGACAACTGACAACTGACAACTGACAACTGACAACTGACAACTGACTAATTTTTTTGCCATTCTTTCTGTTTTTTTCGAGCCGATTGCAGCCATTTTTGAGCTTCTGGATAAACAGTTGTTCCCGGTTTTACAGATTCTAATTGATTGATAATTTCTTGCAAGTGGCCGAGGGCGTAAGCGGGATTTTGACGGGGAGAATTTACATTATTTTGCAAGGAAGCAAACAAGCTCTTAGCCTGGTTCAAAGCTTCCACTGACTCTCTCTCTGCTGTCAGTCGAATCTTTGTAGTGCCTAAATTATTTTGATATTCAGCTAATTTTGTTTGAGCGTCAAGATAGCCCGGATTATCAAATGTAATTTGGCTGAGTCTCTCAATGGCAGCTTGCCATAAATCTGCGATTTTTTGCCAAGTTTCTGCTGAATGAGGCGGTTTCTGGGATGCTACAGCGGCAGTTAATGCAAATTCTTTTGCTGCTTCGATTAAGTTGTCCGCACGCACCGATCCGGTGGCTACACCGCCCATTGCTTTAAAATCTCTCTCTGCTGCTTGGAGTTTCTGCTGAGCCGTTTCTCCCGCGAGGGTGTCGGCGGGAATTTGATTGAGTTGGTCGATCGCACTTTGCCAATTTACGGTCGCTTTTTGTCTATCCGCAGCGGTTTTGGCTTGCTGATACTGCTGTTTCGCCGCGTTGAGAGTTTGTTCGACTTGATTTAACTGAGTAAAAGCATTTTTTTGCTGGAAAATCTGAGCCTCCATCCGCCCGACATTTTTGCGGGCGGCTTGAAATTCATCGACTGTAAACCGCCAACGGCAGCCGAAAAAAGAGCAGTAGGTTTGTGGATAATAACCTAAAAACCAAACTGGCAAGGCGTCGAGGTGTTTTTGAGCCTCTTTTGCTTTAATTTCGCCCAAGTCAAAATCAGCGACAGCCGTGGCTTTATTCACCAGTTGATCGGATTGTTCCACAAGGGCGATCGCCTGCCGGTAATTATGATCCATACTCATAAAACTCGGCAGCAATAATATCGGCATTGTTTTCGCCACGGGCCAGCGAATCATGGGAAAAGGTAGGTTAATCAGCCAAATTATCCCCGCAGCACTTCCCAGCAAACTCCCAGCAAAGATGATTTTACCGAACAATCCGGGCGGGCGGTTGGCTTTGACGGCAGCTTTGAGAGCTTGTTCGCTGAAGTTGGGAAATTCGTCTTTGAAGGTATCGCGGATTTCTTCTCTTGAGGCGAAAGTGCCGTTTTGCAAGCGCAACTTCTCCAACCGCTTGATTACCATCCGTCGGTAGACATCACCCGCTAGACTATCAGCCGCCGCGCACTTGTCAACTTCTGCCCGCAAAATTTCAAAAGCTCGATCGGTAAGACGCGCCATAAAACTCACCTATTCCCTTTTAATTATTTTACAGGTTCCCGTGTAAATAATTGTTAAAATATATAAAGCCCACATCAAATATCCGAATTAATTTCATGCCCACTGCTTTAATCACTGGTGCTTCTGGTGGAATTGGTGCAGCCTTTGCCGCCGAATTAGCGAAACGCCAGCACAATCTAATCTTGGTAGCTCGTTCCGAAGACAAATTGCAACAGTTAGCTGCTAAACTGCAACAGGAATTCAATATTTTAGTCGAAATTATCGTTCAAGATTTGACCGCAGCCGGAGCCACAAATGCTGTATTTGACGCGGTTGTTAAAAAAGGTTGGACGGTTGATTTGTTGGTGAACAATGCGGGTTTTGGCGATTACGGTGCTTTTGCCGATCGCCCGCTTGCGAAACAACTAACAATGGTGCAACTAAATATTGTAGCATTAGTTGAACTCTCGCACTTATTTTTGCAGGGAATGCTGCAGCGAAAATCAGGAAGTATTATCAATGTTGCCTCCATCGCAGCTTTTCAACCGATGCCGTACTTGTCGATGTATGCAGCGACTAAAGCTTTTGTTTTGAGTTTCAGCGAGGCACTTTGGGCGGAAAACAAAGATTTAGGAATTGGCGTTTTGTGCGTTTGTCCAGGGCCGACAGAATCGGACTTTTTCGCAGTAGCTGAATTCCCTCAATCAATGGCATCCAGCAGCGGGCAAAAACTCGTTCCCGCAGCGGAAGTAGTGCGAGATGCTTTGAAAGCTTTAGACAAAAATGAGTCTAATGTTGTCACAGGGGGAATTCCCAATCAAATCATCGCCAATCTGCCTCGATTGATGCCGCGAGAACTTTTGGTGAAGTCAGTAGAAAAGGTGTTTCGGGCGAAAGAGGAATAATCGCGATCGTTGACAATATAAATAAACCCGCCCCCACCCAACGACAAACATTAGATCGCCCAAAACCAAAATTTTCCCAAAAGTCGATTAATAAATGAATGGATCGAACCATCCCAAATCCCAAATCGCAATGAAGTCAGAACGCGAACAAGCCTACCTCAACCTGATCGATCAACTGCTAACCTGTCCCAGCGGCGAAGAAGCGGAGGTATTAGAGACTCACCCGGAATTGCTGGATGATGGCTTGGTGGCGGCAATGCTAGAAGAGGCAGAGAATCTTAGAATATTTGGGCAACTAAATAACGCTAATCGGTTGATGAATTGTGCCGGGATACGGCTTGGGATGAATGACAACACCTCAGTGGCAGTCACCCGACAAGCGGAAGCAGAAAGACTGTTTCAACAAGGCAATCAGCAGTATAAAATCAGTCAATTTCGAGAAGCTTTGCATTCTTGGGAACAGGCATTAACTATCTGTCGAAAAATCGGAAATCGCCAAGGAGAAGCTAATTGCCTCGGCAATTTGGGCAATGCTTACTATTCCCTAGGGCAATTCCACAGGGCGATCGAATTCCTAAAACAGTCTTTAGTGATTAAACGGGAAATAGGCGATCGCCAAGGAGAAGCTGCTTCCCTCGGGAGTTTGGGCAATGCTTGCCAATCCCTAGGGCAATACCACAGGGCGATCGATTTTCACCAACAGTATTTAGAGATTTCACGGGAAATCGGAAATCGCCACGGAGAAGCTAATTCCCTCGGCAATTTTGGCAATGCTTATTATTCCCTAGGGCAATACCAGAGGGCGATCACATTTTACCAACAATTATTAGAGATTTCACGGGAAATCGGATATCGCCAAGGAGAAGCCGCTTCCCTCGGCAATTTGGGGGTTGTTTTCTCTTCACTAGGGCAATACCAGAAGGCGATCGATTTTCAGCAACAGTCTTTAGTGATTAAACGGGAAATAAGTGATCGCCAAGGAGAAGCTAATTCCCTCGGGAGTTTGGGCAATGCTTGCAAATCCCTAGGGCAATACCAGAATGCGATCGATTTTCACCAACAGTCTTTAGTGATTTCACGGGAAATCGGATATCGCCAAGGAGAAGCTGTTTCCCTCGGGAGTTTGGGCTATGCTTACCAATCCCTAGGGCAATACCACAGGGCGATCGATTTTCACCAACAGTATTTAAAGATTTCACGGGAAATCGGATATCGCCAAGGAGAAGCTACTTCCCTCGGCAATTTGGCCAATGCTTACGTATTCCTAGGGCAATACCAGAAGGCGATCGAATTTCTCGAACAGCAATTAGAGATTTCACTGGAAATCGGAGATCGCGTGGGAGAGTCACACTCTCTCAACAATTTGGGGTATACTTTTCTACAAACTCACCAACTTGCTGAAGCTGAAACAGCACTTCGCGCCTCGATCGCAATTCATGAAACTCTGCGTTCTGAATTGGTAAGTAATGACCACAAAGCCTCAATCTTTGAAACCCAAATATCTGCCTATCGCCTGCTGCAACAAGTCCTAATTGCCCAAACTAGATTTGATGAAGCCTTAGAAATATCTGAAATGTCGCGCACCCGTGCCTTCGTCGAGTTATTGCGACAAACCTTATTAACAACTCCCCCTCAGTCCCCCCCTTATCAAGAGGAGGAAGAAGAGTTATCTCAATTCCTCCCTCTTAAGCCCCCCCTTAGCAAGGGGGGGTTGGGGGGGTTATCAAGATTTGAGGAAGAAGCAAACCTCTCAAAGCCCCCCCTTAGCAAGGGGGGGTTGGGGGGGTTATCAATTCCCAAAATCCAACAAATCGCCCGCGACAGAAACTCCACAATAGTTGAATATTCGCTTATCTTTGATGACATTTACATCTGGGTAATCCAACCAAACGGCAACATCACCCATCGTGCCGCCAACCTCCAACCCCTCAACCAACAAAACCAAACCCTCAAACAAATCATCCTCAAAGCCCGCGTCTCCATCGGCACCAATGAAACCGACGACGCAGGCAACAAAATTCAGCTAGAATCCCAGTACAATCGAGACGAAACAGGCCGCTTTCCCCTCTTGCAACTCCTCGATCAAATCCTGATCGAACCCATCATCGACTTGCTGCCCGTTGATGCCAATTCCCCCATCATCTTCGTCCCCCACTACGACTTATTTTTAGTTCCCTTCGCCGCCTTGCAAGATAGCAACAACCGCTACCTAATCGAAAATCATACCATCCTCACCAGCCCATCCATCCAAGTATTAGAAATCACCCGCGAACATCAAAACCGAGTCCGAGGATTGAGACAAGCCGCCCTAATTGTCGGCGATCCAACCATCGCCGCAAAATTCAACAAAAACCCCTACAGACTCCGCCAAATCCCCAGGGCAAAAGAAGCCGCCGAAGCCATAGCCGCAACTTTAGGAACCGAAGCAATTAGCGGAGAAAATGCCACAAAACTCGCCATTTTAGACAGGATGCTAAACACCCGCATCGTGCATTTATCCGCCCACGGGCTCCTCGACGATTTCCAAGGTTCCGGCATCCCCGGCGCGATTATTTTAGCACCATCAGGAGACACCGACGACGGCGCGCTTAACGCCGCAGAAATCTTGCGATTAAAACTCGATTCCGAACTCGTAGTTTTAAGCGCGTGCAGCACCGGAGGCGGTAAAATCACCGGAGATGGAGTCATCGGATTGTCGCGCTGCTTCATCCTCGCCGGAGTCCCCAGCATCATCGTTTCCCTGTGGAATATGGGAGCGATTTCAGCCAAATTACTAATGACTGAATTCTACCAAAATTTAGCACGGGGCGAGAATCGAGCAGCCGCCTTGCGGTGTGCTATGCTAACCACAAAAGCTCGATTTCCGAGTCCCATAGCTTGGGCTGCATTTACCTTAATTGGCGAAACCGAAACTTTACCGCTGTCAACTGAAAAGAGTGATTTAAGGAGATTAGTAATGTCACTTCCCGATGATGCCACACCCGAAGAAATTGTGGCGGCTTTCACTAAGTTATTGAAAATATCCGAGCCGCAATTTGTCAAACAATTATCAGCGATTGATGTTGGTTCGACCGATAATATCAATATTATCGCTCAAACAATCAAGGATTGGTGTGAAACTAAACCTCAAATAGAAGAGAATTTAGAGAACGAAATTTATCAAATGGGTGCGGGCGGCACTGATAGCGATACACCGGAGGAAATCGTCAGGGACTTTTACCAAACGCTGAAGGAAAATCAGATCCGACTGGGTTTGCCTCCGTCGTCTGCGCCGCCTGCACCGCCAACAAATAATCCACAAACACCTGCCTAGGATAGAAACCATAAAAATCTTGTGGGGTGGGAATCTTGCCCGTCCCAAATATCTGATACAAATACTCGAAAACATCTCACAAAATTGATTATGAGCCAAGAATGGCAAATTAAAAATCCCAGCATTACCCTGTATCCTTTCCACCTGCGGGATGATAGGGACAAAGGCTATAAGCAAGTAGCAAAAAATGCCAAAAATTTGTGGGAAATTTTAGCAGATAATGTCGGCAAAGAATTTAACATCGACGAACTCAACTCCCTCAGAGACAAGCTAATTTGCTACAAAAACGGGGTGTATTATCCAGAGGGCGAAGGGGAAAATCTGACTCTGGTAAAATTGCTGATTCCCGATGGAAAAACTCTGAATTTCCAGCCAATTACTCAGCCAGATAACCCGAAACTTGATGGTTCTATCAATGCTCTGCGACTTCAGGATACTTACACGGCAGACTTGACCTTTTACTATAAAAATGTCACAATAAAAGTAGCGGACTTAAGTCGATTAAATCCCCAAGGTTGCTTGTTGCCAAATGCAATTCAACCGTCTCTGGGACAGACATTATTATTATACGCAGCACCAGCAGTGTATGATACTTACCGGAAACTAGCTGACGAATCTATTAAAGCTTTTGTACAGGATAAACAGCCAGCATCAGTAGACTTTTGCGCCGAAGGAAAGTTATTCGGGAGTCCGATTTTTGAGTATGACAGCCGAGAAGATGATGGGCGTCAGCGGTGTCACATTTTAGTATGGTTGCAAGACAATCCCCAAACTTTGAAATTCGTCGCAACGCCGGCGTTTAATGATTACTTGATGAATCTGCTGTGCTCTCGCGCTAAAATTGTATTTGTGTATGGCGAAGCTCGGAAAAAGTATCGCAAAGCACAGCAAATAGTGGGCGAGTTAGAAAAGAAGCTCCTCGAATGGGATGCAATACAAAGCGAACAAAATCGACAAGTTAAGTTGCAAAAGCTAAAAGAGTTGCTGGCTGAAGTTCACACTAAAATGTTGGCTTTTGCTCAGCCGGTGCGATATTTGCAAGAAGACAGAAATACCATTGATACTAATGCTGAAAATTATGGTGAGGCGTTGACAAGAATTAGAGGTTTGTGCATCCCAGGCGACAATCTGGATTTTTGGCAGAGGTTTCTAGATTTAGCTGAGGATAAGTATCAGCGGCAAATTGAAATAGATTTAAACTACCTGATTGCTAGTCAAAATTTGTTCCAGCAGTCGATATCCACTGTGCGGGGGATGGTGGAAATCGAACAGGTGGAATTGGACAGGGAACAGATGGAATTATACAAGCAACAGGAAGACAGGGAGAAAAAGCGCGATCGCCAGCTTGAGAATATCATCTTTTTTGTCGGAACTGCGATCGGCGGCGGACAAATCTTTTCCGCCGCCTATCCTCTAATCAAGGATACACAGATTCAATGGCAACCCGATTTTTCTCTACCGCTGCATCCCTTTGCTGCGACAATTATCTTGAGTCTGCTGTTTGGCTTACTATTTGGCTGGTTAATGCTGGGTATCGCCGTGTGGGTAAGGAAAACTTTTCCCCGATAATTTGGATTTAGGACTTACGCATAAAACCAAAGAAACCGGGTTTTTGGGGGTTTTTGGGTGGTATAACTCATATGTTGCAGCATTCTTAAGAACAGGCAAGATGCCTGTTCCACAAAGAGTCAATTTTTTGTGGGGAGTAGGGGTTGGGCATCTTCGCCTCAGCATTCTTAAGAACAGGCAAGATGCCTGTTCCACAAAGAGTCAATTTTTTGTGAGGAGTAGGGGTTGGGCCGAAGATGCCGCCCATAAATTACAAATATCGAGTTAGCTGGACTCGATAGCGTTCCTTCTTAGTAACAGCAACTTCCCCAATTTCCAATCTTCCCTTGCCGGTAACAGCAATTAAATCTCCAGACTTGACATTATAACTAGCTTGAGTAACGTCTTTCCAGTTAACTCGCACGTCGCCACTATCAATTAAATCGGCCATTTTGCTGCGAGACATTGCGAATCCAGCGGAGGCGACAGCATCCAATCTCATGGATGCTTCAACGGTTGTCATTTCTTTCTTTTTGGGTTCTCTAATTTTGAGTTCGCTCAACTCAATGCGCCGCGTTTGCACAGGAACCGATCGCACTTGCTGCAAACTCATCTCCAAATACTCTACCATCTCCGGCATGACAATCGCTTGCGCGCCGCGTTCTCCCAAAACAATCACATCGCCAGTTTTCTCGCGGACAATTCCCGTACCCAACATCGCCCCCAAAAAGTCGCGGTGAGAAGCTGTATCGAACAAGAAATTGCCAGCGATTTCTACCGCAGCAACGTTAACGCTAGCAGAGTCGATCGGGATATCCGATCGCGCGATCGCAATTCTTTGTCTTTCAGCTTGCGGGTAGCCGCCCCAAGCCACTAATTCCACGTCAGTTAAGCGTTTAAATACCGTCAGAGTGTCCGCCAATTCTGGAGGCGACAGAAAATCAGTCAGAGTAACTTCCCAAGTTTTTATGGCTTGTTCCGCTTGGTCGATCGCCCGCGCGACACATTCGCGGTTTTCGATGCCTTTTAACAGTTCTTCTCTTTGTAACATCAGTCCATTTTAGATTCTAATTTGAAATTGCTAAACCTTGCTGTCACTAAAAAGTCTACTTTTTCAACAGTCGCACTAATTTAATTATAGTCTAAAATCATCAAATAACGATCCTATGATTTTAGTTGTTGGTAAAGCTGATATGATGAGCACGATTATTGTACCAAATCTATGAAGTCTTCGAGTTAAAGTTTTTGCAAGAGCTCGATCGAGTATGGCAGCAAAATTGTCCACCCAACTACTTATTCTTCTTCACCCGCAAATACAGTTCTTCCATCGCCTCAATAAACGAACCATCCTTGTGCCAAAACTGTGGAAAATCTCCCTGTTTCTTCACCACGATCGCACTTACCCCACTTGGCGCTGCCACCTCAATCGTCTGCGGTAATCGCTTCGCACCATGCCAAAACTCTTTCAGGCTGACCGTTTGCGCCTCACTGGCGATCGCCTGCGTGTAATAGGAATCCACCGCCACAGGGGCCGCTGCATCCGCCGTCAACTCGGCAGAAAGTGCCAAGCCCAAAGGCGTTTTTGCTAATTCGCGGTGCAGCACTTCCTTAGAAAGCCCCCGTAATTCAAACAGTAAAAATGGATCTTTGTCCAATTCGGCCGCCACCAAATAATAAACTCCGGCAATATGTTTGCAGGGATTGCTATAGTCTGGGCAAGAGCAAGTAGTCTTAAAGTCCTCGCGGCTACTGGGTAAAAGGTGCAATCCGAGGGGTGCAAAAGCCTTTTCAATATTGTCGGGCATTTCGTTGAGCAGCAGCCGAGAAATAAAGCTGGCTTTTGATGCCATTTGGGCGATCGCCATTTGCCACTTTTCCTGACTAATTGGCTCAAACTCAATTTTAGTTTTGTACAGAGGCTCCTTATAAACCCCAAAATAAGGATTAACCGAGCCTCTCACCTGTGCCATCACTAAGCCATCATTAATCTTAAAGCTTTTTACCTTGTCATTCCGTGCATAGGAACGTCCCCGTCCGAGTCGCCCAGAATCTGTAAATCTTTCCAGCGCATCGATAAATTTATTGCCCCACCAAGTCCGAGTAAATTGTGACATCTTTGATTTCTCCTAATCTAGAACCGCATTTTTATTGAGTCTAATTAACTTTTTAAATGCCTCATTATCCAACTCAGTCAACCACGACTCATCCGCACCAATAATTGACCCTGCCAATTTCTTTTTGTCCTCAATCATTTGGTCAATCTTTTCTTCCAAAGTGCCGATCGCTACAAACTTATGCACAAACACATTTTTTTGCTGTCCGATCCGAAACGCCCGATCCGTCGCCTGATCTTCCACTGCCGGATTCCACCAGCGATCGAAATGGAACACGTGATTGGCTTTTGTCAGTGTAATTCCCACGCCGCCCGCCTTCAGTGACAGAATAAATACCGAAGGTTCAGACTCTGGATCTTGAAACTCTGAAATCATCCGTTCCCGTTTTTCGCGACTGGTTCCCCCGTGGATGTAGTAAGTGTTGTAATGTAGCGTTTGTTTAATATATTTTTCCAACGCGCTTCCCAGTTCTGTAAACTGCGTAAATACCAATAAACTTTCGCCTTCTGCTTTGACTTCCTCAATCATCTCGATCAGCCGTTCCAGTTTGTGCGATCGCTCTGGTGTAAACTCACTTTCATCCTGCAAAAACTGGCGCGGATGGTTACAAATTTGCTTCAGCTTCAGGAGTGTCGCCAAAATCATCCCCTTGCGCTGCATCCCTTCCGTCGCATCAATTTCTTGCTCTACCTCTTTGACAATCGCTTCATAAAGCGAAGCTTGCTCGCGGGTGAGATTGCAGTAGAGCTTTTGCTCAACTTTGTCGGGGAGATCCTGAATAATCGACTTATCGGTTTTCAGGCGTCGGAGAATAAAGGGTTCCACTAATTTTTTGAGCGCTGCCGATTGCGTGCGACTCCCATTTTTTTGAATCGGGATCTCAAACAACTTCCGAAACTGCGCCTCTTTACCCAGATAGCCCGGATTGAGGAAATTAAAAATTGACCATAAATCCAGCAATCGATTTTCCACGGGTGTTCCAGTCAGCGCCAACCGATGGGTAGCAGGCAACTTTAAGATCGCCTTGGTTTGCGCCGCTTTCGGATTTTTAATATTCTGCGCTTCATCAATTACTAAGCGATGCCACGCTACGCTGCTCAACAGTTTCTCGTCTTTGCGCGCCAAGGTAAAGGAAGTGATCAACATATCGCAACCTTGGACGGCGGTTTTGAATTCCTTGACATCTTGCAAGCGCCCAGGGCCGTGGTGTATGAGCGATCGCAATTCTGGAGCAAACTTTTCCATTTCCTTTTGCCAGTTACCAACTACGGATGTGGGCGCAATTAGCAGCGTGGGTAGAACCGAAGGTGCGATCGCTTTTTCTGTCTTTTTTTCTGTCTCTTTTGTAGTAGATAAAACTTCCCGCTCTTGCAATAATCGAGCAATTACCTGCGCCGATTTACCCAAACCCATATCATCGGCAAGACAGCCATTTAATCCCAAACTTTCCAAATAACTCAACCAAGAAACGCCGCGCTTTTGGTAATCCCGTAACTTGCCCTGAAACTTTGCTGGATCTGCAATTAACTCTAACCGACTCTTATCGTTCAGCTTCTCCAACATATCCGATAAAGCCTGATCGCGCTCAACCTCCAACTGTTCGCTCGCTTCTCCTTCTGCCGTCAACTTCATAAAGTCAATTAGGCTTAAATCGGGGTTTTCTTCGCGATGTTTTTGCCAAAAATTTAGCATCTCCTGCATCTTGTCTTTGTCCAGTTCCATCCATTGTCCTCGGAACTGCACCAGCGGTGTTTTGCTATTTACTAACGCCTGCCATTCTTGTTCGCTAACCCGTTCACCCCCGATCGCCAATTCATATTGATATTCCACCAAGGAATCCGCCGAAAATAATCCCTTGCCCTTGATTGCAGGGCTCTTGCTGTCCTTCCCTTTGACTTGCAGGCGAATCTTCGCCCGTTGTCGTCCCTTCGGCGTCCACCAAGCGGGGACAATCACTTTGTATCCGGCATCTTCTAATACCCAAGCGGACTCGCTGAGAAAGGTGAAAGCATCATCTAAGCTGAGGGTAATGTTAACGGGTTTGTCGGTTTCTAACCCTTGCCAAAGTTGGGGATAAATGCGGGCAGCGTAGCCGAGATTTGTCAGCAAATGTTGCTCAAAGTTGTCTCCGAATTGTGTTTGTAACTGTTTTTGTTGAGTCGATCGCGATCGCCAATAATCCTGCAACGGCATCCGCAGAGATGGGTCTTTTTTCGCAGCCACCTGAAACTCTAAAACCCAAGGCTGTTCGGGGTTTTCGGGGGATTGTAGTTGAAAGCAGAGGGAGAATGAGTCAGCAGATTGATTGCGCGTAATGCGATCGCGCCAGGTTTGCCATTGCCGATATTGTTCAAGGCTTACTCGCGCGATTTTTCGTGTTTGCTTGAGGCAGATTTGAAGTAAAGAATCCGCAATCTTATTTTCAAACGATGCTGGGATGGGGGTTTGAGTGACGATTTCGGCGATCGCACACTCGGAAAAATGCCGCAGCAACCGTTCGCGATCGTAGAACTTTGGTGTATCTTGTAGCTGGATCTTCCGAAAACCGGACACACAAACTAAAGGCATCCATTCAACATAGCGTTGTAAATCAGTTTCGTACTGTGTTGAAACAATTTCCCATCCCGGATAAATCTCAAAGCTGGGTGCAATTTTGGCAGGTGTTTTTGGAGTTTTTGCAGTTGTTTTGGTTTTTGTCTCGCCCGCTTTCTTACGCCCGCGCGTGGCTTTCTCAGCGGGTTCGGATGTTTCGATGGGTGCGATCGCGATCGGAGCAGTTTCTCGATAGCGCAACGCCGGAATATAATGATCTTTCAGAACAATTTGCTTAAAAGTTTGGGTGTAGTGATACCAAAATAGCAAGTCTGAACCAAACTGAACTTCTGCTACATCGTAGAGGGCAAAAAAATGCAGATCGTTCAATACTTTAGTCAAAGTGTGGGTGGCGATGGCCACACAATCAACTTCCCAATACTCCAACTCAAATGTTTCGGGTAACTCTGTCTCTAAATATCGCGCTAGTTCTAAAGATGACAACGGCTGGTTGTCAGCAGTGGGCAGTAAAAAATACCGAGGGACGATCGCGTATTCTCGCCCCATCGCACTTGTATTGCTGACTGCTGACAGTTGAATCCCGGCTTCTTTCGTTAGAAACTCTCTTAACTGTGCCGTCTTCAATTGTCGGGGATGAACCTTAGCAGGCTGTTTTTTCTTTTCAGTAGTTTCAACCCAAATATAAAACGTTCCAGGTTGAATAAAATTCTCTTCTGCTTGAGGAATCCAAGTCCCGTGGAGGATTTTCATAGGTTATACCATCAATTAGCGGGAAAAGATAAGACGGCGGTTGAAAGAGACTGTTGGCGAATTCGCAGGGGGTGTTACCCATCACCTCTGGGAGGCAGTATTTCCGTTCACTATTGGTAGTTAATGGCTATATGGTCAATTTGAAATTTAGTCTAGAACCACTATTTTTAGGGGTGAGAGGTGAAGCCCTTTATTGATTCGCCAACAGTCTCTAATAATAGACTTTTTGCAAAAGTCCTTTTAAGCAAATTTTCGGACGGGCAAGATGCCCATCCCACAAAAAGTTTTTGTGGGATGGGCATCTTGCCCGTCCCAGCTATTTTTGCAAGAGGTCTAATCAATCCTCCACTAGCAGTCCGTTCAAATCTTAAATCCCGGTTGTCAATACACAACTGAAAAAACTGCTCGTCTGTTAATTCGAGGGTTAATTCTAGGGGAGAATCTAGGGGGATAGTTTGTGATTCCATAACTGCCTCCAAATATTACACGAGTCAACAGTCAACAGTCAACAGTCAACAGTTAACAGTTAACCGTCAACTGTTAACAAACAAATAACTAAGTCTCTGTATAACCTTGGATATTTTCCGGTTTAAACTGCTGCAAAATCTTCGCAGCTTTCCCAGTCAAATCATCAGTACCCTTAACGGCAATCAAAAATTTACCCGCATTCAAACGGTTGCGGTAGGGCAAAGCATCGCCGCTACCAAAAGCCATACCGCCCGCGCCTCCAACAAACACACTGCCCATTGCAGCGGCGATCGCACCGAGTACACCACCGATCGCATGATCGCCAATTTCTCCCGCCCAGGCAAAAGTCTTCAACTCAGTAATCAAGCTGAAAGTAACGCCAGCAATAAAGCCAAAGGGAATCAGCCAAATAGCCATGAGTTTAGCTTGTTTCTTCGCTTGCTGGTTCGGGTCGATCAAGCCAAATTCATCAGCAGTTTTGTAGCCGCGGCCCAAAATACTCACTTGCTTCATAGGCAAGCCTTCTTTTTCCAGAGCACAGTAGGCAGCTTCGGCTTGAATTCGATCGGGCAGTACGGCGATAAGATAATTCATTAGAAAACAATTCCTGATAGTTAGGCTGGAATAGCCAAAGTCTATTATAGACCGAAAAGACATACTAGCTAAGCACTTGAGGGATTTTCAGACGGTCAGAGAGTCCGATCGCCCGCAAAGCTAAAATATTTCACGCAAAAAACGGCCGACCTTGACCGAATACAGATACAATTCAAACTGCACAAAGGCAAGCTTGAGCTGAGCTGTTAGATACTGCTCTAAGTGTAAGTCTCAACTTTGAGCTCGCCAACGCTCGGTCTATTTTTACTATTGCACTCAATTGCTTGCTATGCCTAAAGTTCTAGTATCCGATCCGATCGACCAAGCCGGAATTGACATCCTCTCCCAAGTCGCGCAAGTTGACGTAAACACAGGACTCTCAGCCGAACAACTGGTAAAAATTATTCCAGATTACGACGCTTTAATGATCCGTTCTGGCACCCAAGTTACCAAAGAAATCATAGAAGCCGGGAATTCACTCAAAATTATCGGCAGAGCCGGCGTCGGCGTAGATAATGTCGATGTACCCGCCGCTACCCGCAAAGGAATTGTAGTCGTCAATTCCCCCGAAGGCAACACGATCGCCGCCGCCGAACACGCGCTTGCCATGATGCTCTCGATGTCTCGCCACATCCCGGAAGCTAACGAATCCGTCAAAGGGGGTAAATGGGAACGCAACCGCTTTCTCGGCGTAGAAGTTTACAAAAA
Source organism: Microcoleus sp. w2-18bC1 (assembly GCF_036700365.1). Classification (NCBI taxonomy): domain Bacteria; kingdom Bacillati; phylum Cyanobacteriota; class Cyanophyceae; order Oscillatoriales; family Microcoleaceae; genus Microcoleus; species Microcoleus sp. w2-18bC1. The sequence continues at coordinate 4,585 of NZ_JAUBOS010000090.1, read as the reverse complement.
AACCCTCGGCATCGTCGGTTTGGGCAAAATCGGCTCCCACCTCGCCGCCGCAGCCAAAGCAATGGGCATGAAACTGCTGGCCTACGACCCCTTCATTTCGACCGAAAGAGCCGACCAGTTGGGCTGCCGCTTGGTAGAACTCGAACTGCTGATGCGCGAATCCGACTACATCACCCTGCACATCCCCAAAACGCCGGAAACCCTGCACTTAATTAACGCTGAAGTGCTGTCGAAAATGAAGCCCACGGCCCGCATCATAAACTGCGCCAGAGGTGGCATCATCGACGAAGCAGCCCTCGCAGAAGCCATCAAATCAGGCAAGATCGCCGGCGCAGCTTTGGACGTTTACGAACACGAACCGCTGGAAGCTGATTCCCCGTTGCGGAGTGTCGGCCAGAACATCGTGCTGACGCCCCACTTGGGAGCATCCACAGCGGAAGCTCAGGTAAATGTGGCGATCGACGTTGCTGAACAAATCCGCGATGTACTGTTGGGGCTGCCCGCGCGATCGGCTGTCAACATACCAGGAATTTACCCAGACTCGATCGAAAAACTCAAACCCTACTTGCAACTCGCCGAAACCCTCGGCAACCTCGTCAGCCAGCTAGCCGGAGGCCGAGTCGATTACCTCAACGTTCAACTGCAAGGCGAATTGGCCAGCAACCAAAGCCAGCCCGTAGTCGTTGCCGCCCTCAAAGGCCTGCTCTCCCAAGCCCTGCGAGAGCGCGTTAACTACGTCAACGCCAGCATCGAAGCAAAAGAACGCGGAATTCGCGTCGTCGAAACCAGAGACGCCTCAATTCGCGACTACACCGGCTCCCTGCACCTCTCGGCCAAGGGAACTCTCGGCGAACACACCGTGACAGGTGCAGTGCTCGGCGAAAGCGAAATTCGGATTACCAGCGTTGACGATTTCCCGGTCAACGTTTCCCCCACTCACCATATGCTGTTTACCTTGCACCGCGATATGCCGGGGATTATTGGCAAAATTGGTTCCCAATTGGGCAGTTTTAATGTCAATATTGCCAGTATGCAGGTAGGCCGTAAAATCGTGCGAGGCGATGCGGTGATGGTTTTGAGCCTTGATGACCCTCTACCAGAGGGGATACTGGCCGAGATCCTAAAAGTTCCGGGAATTCGGGATGCTTACACGGTAAATCTTTGACGGATTTGGGAGTTTAGATTTTGGATGCCAGGGCTGATAATTGGTAATGGGTAATTGATCATTGGTAATTAGCCTGAAAGCGGGAATTTTTCTATTAGCCAATCCTCCTTCCTCACTCTCCAGTTCCCAGTCTCCAGTTCCCCTGGGCCAATCTAAAATCTAAAATCTAAAATCTAAAATTGTATGGCACATAGCTGGTGGGAAATTAGAATTCTTTGCGATCCGGCGCTGGAAGATATCATCTTTTGGCGTCTGGAACGATTTAACTGTCAGGGAACTGCTACTGAGCTCAAAAGCAATTCCTGCCTGATGTCGGCTTATTTGCCCGAAGAACAGGCAGGATTGCTGGATTTGGCCGCTCTGTCTCTGTGGCTGCGCCAAGATGCTCTGTGTGCAGGTTTGCCCCTACCTGCGATGCAGTGGGATTTGATTGAAGATGAGGACTGGGGCAGCACTTGGAAGGAGCACTGGCAGCCTCAAGAAGTGGGCGATCGCTTTTTAATTAATCCGGCCTGGCTGCCCTTACCGACTGATACCGATCGCGTTATTTTGCGTTTAGATCCGGGTGTGGCTTTCGGTACTGGTGCTCACGCCACTACTCAACTTTGTCTGGAGTCCCTGGAAATGCGGCTCGGTTTTGATGACAAAGAGTGTATCGTTGCTGATATCGGCTGCGGATCGGGTATTTTGTCGATCGGCGCGGTGTTGTTGGGCGCTACAAAAGTTTATGCTTTGGATACTGATCCTTTGGCAGTGCGATCGACTATTAGCAACAGGCTACTCAACCGCGTTAATTCTCAGCAGTTGGTTGCAGAGCTCGGAAGTATCGATCGCTTGAAAGAAATGGTAGATGAGCCGATCGACGGTTTGATCTGCAACATTTTAGCAGAAGTAATCATTGATTTAATCCCGCAGTTCACGGCAATTAGCAAACCAACTACTTGGGCCGTGCTCAGCGGCATTTTGCTCGAACAAGCTAAGCCAATTGCTGACACTCTCGAACAGCACGGCTGGATTGTGGCTACTCTGTGGAAGCGCCAAGATTGGTGTTGTTTTAATATTCGGCGTAGTTAACAATATGGTAATTGCTAATTCCTAACTGCTAATTGGTAATTTTGAGTTCATGTTTCATCTTTGGGAAGTGAATTTAAATAAATGTCGCACCTGAAAATAAACCGCGCCAGCCCAGTAAAAACCATTCACCAAAATCAACAACGTTTTTCCAGTATAAGAATTAACAAAACCAAAAACGCGGTAAGTTGAGATCAGCACTAACAACATTTCCACTAGAGAAACAATTGACCCATAGTGCTTCCTATCCCAATAAGAAAACGGACTGATAAAACGGTAATTGCTGAACGGAAAAAAGTGCCGGTGAGCGTCGTCATTGTGGACAGGCAAATCTCCCAGAGAGTGTAGTATCATGCTGACAAACAGAATTTGCACACTTTGCCAGCCAAAGTAATAAGCAATTAGCAAACCAATAACCGCAAGGGGAATTGAATGGAACAGAGCCACAATATCTTGCACAAAAGGCTCATAATATGCTTTTGACCAAATTGTAGCTGCGGGCAAGCGAGCAATGTATTTCGCCCAAAAGTAAAATAAAAATATCGGAATATCCGGCAAAATTCCGCCAATGACAATAATGAGATTAGCTTGCGGCAGTTGCGGTTTGCCGAGAATAGCGAGATTGATAATAGCGTGGCTGGGAGTCTTCATAGGTAGGGTTCGTCAACTAGGATTATCTTATTCATAATGAATCAGATATGAGCTGACGCACCCTACGTGTGAGATAATTGGCTCGTGCTACAAGAAAGGTTGCACTCGATCGATCAACTGCGCCGGTTGCAGTACTCCCTCAATGCGATGGACCTCAGCGCCATTTTTGAACAGCACCAAAGTCGGCAAAGCATAAATGTGATACTGCGACGCCAACTGGTCGTACTTATCCGTGTCAATTTTGACAACCATCAGCTTGTCTTTTAATTGACCGCTCACTTGCTCCAAAATCCCTGCCATCATCTGACAAGGCCCGCACCAAGTAGCATAAAAATCTACCAACACCGGCAAGTCAGAGCCCGATAGTATTTCCTCAAAACTGCTGAACTGTTTTTGAACTGCCATAAGACAAAATAATTTTTTTGGTTCTGGCTCGATTTTAGTGCAAAATTCTCTGGTAGATTGCGAGGATACAATTATGGAATTATTACCAGAGACTTTTCAGAGATTGCGGGGTCAAGTTGCTGTCGTGACCGGTGCGTCGCGGGGAATCGGCCGCGCCGTTGCTGTAGCCCTAGCAGCAGAGGGCGCTAAAGTCGCCGTAAACTATGCGAGTGCTGCTGCTGCTGCTGATGAGGTGGTAGCAGAAATAGTCGCTGCTGGAGGAGAAGCTGTGGCACTTGCAGCAGATGTCTCGAAAACTGACCAAGTAGATTTACTCACCAGTAATGTCATGGAAAAATGGGGACGAATTGACATTTTGGTGAACAATGCCGGCATTACTCGCGATACTTTGCTGCTGCGGATGAAGTTGGAAGACTGGCAAGCGGTAATTGATTTGAATTTAACTGGCGTGTTTTTGTGTGCGAAAGCTGCCAGTAAAATCATGCTAAAACAGCGAAGTGGCCGAATTATTAATATTGCTTCGGTTGCTGGACAAATGGGCAATCCGGGACAAGCTAATTACAGTGCGGCGAAAGCTGGGGTAATTGGATTTACTAAAACTGTGGCGAAGGAGTTGGCGAGTCGCGGGATTACTGTGAATGCGGTTGCACCGGGTTTTATCACTACAGATATGACTAAGGATGTCAAGTCTGATGAGATTTTGAAGTATATTCCGCTGGGGAGATATGGGGAAGTTGAGGAAGTTGCGGGGATGGTGAAGTTTTTGGCGGCAGATGCGGCGGCGGCTTATATAACCGGGCAGGTTTTTAATGTGGATGGGGGGATGGTGATGGCTTAGGATTTGGGGATTTTTTTAACCGCAGATACACGCGGATGAACGCGGATATTTGCGGTTAATAATTACTTTAAGGCAGCACGCAACTGACTGAGGACTTTTTTGTATTTGGCAAGGCGTTGAAAATCTGCCTCTGTGGGATTGGCGATGCGACGAATATCAAGGTTATGAGTAACATCAGCGATTTTGACTCGCAGTGCGATGGGGTTGGCAATAACACGTTCTAAATAAGCTGGATAAGCTTCTCCTTCTATTTTGGTAATCGCCTCGATCGCCGAGACGATAACTTCAGGAAAACCTTCGCTTTTAAGTTGCTCAAGTGTAAGTTCAGAATCTTCGACCGCATCGTGTAAAACCGCTACGATTTTATGTTCTATAGAAGTTAGGAATGAAAAATAAATAACTTAATGAATTACTCAGGTTGGGGTACGGCTCGATAATTCCATTTGGGCAAATAT
>NZ_JAUBOS010000089.1:0-19811 GCF_036700365.1 Microcoleus sp. w2-18bC1 | reverse complement strand
CTGGTTGCTGGGGGCTTTTTCATTGGTTTATTTTACCAGCTTTTGTCACCGAAGTTTTTTTGACCTGAATCCTTACAGTTCAACGAACCGCGAAGGCGCGAAGGACGCGAAGAATGAAAGAAGAAGAGGAAGAAGGTAATTTCATGATATATCTACTTTGTGGTGAACACGCGCCATGCAATGAAAGCAGTAAAACCTAGATAACCAAACACGGCTATCCAGTCTAGCCAATTATCGGATGTTATCAAAAAAATATCGTTCATGGGTATCATTCACCTGATTATTACTTGCCGCAGTTACGCATCAAATTTTACACGATCGCGCTTAAGTGCGATCTAAAATATTGTCGGTACAGTTCGCACCTCGGCACGCACTCGTTCCCCTGCAACTTCACCAACCCCAAACTGTCTAATTTAAACGCCTGCATCGCCTTTAATTGCACCGGAGAGTCGGCCGCCACAATCTCTCTCATACCCTGCGCTAACTCAGGATATTCTTCCAAATTCCACAACTGCCGACGCAAATGGTCGCTGTAAATTCCCGCATCTGCGATCGCAGTTTCTTTTAATTCATCGAGTGTCAAATCCGATCGCGAAATGTGATATAATGCAACTCGCACTAAATACGGATGACCGCCGACAATTTTCATTAAGTTTTCAACTTCTGCATCCGACCAATTCAAATTATGGCGCTCTGCTAAATCTTGTATTTGCTGAGAGTTGAATTCGGGCAAATCTACAGGCAGTCCGACGTTGAAAGGCGATTGATTGATGTTCATTGGGATGTAAACTTCGGTGGAGTGAACTACAATTAATCGCAGTTTTTTCCAGATTTCTCGCCGCTTGGATTCTTCGTGCCACGCCCGCAGCAGTCCTAAAAAGTCTTCGGCAATGTCGGGATATTGGAAAACGCGATCGATCTCGTCTAATCCTAAAATTAAAGGACTGTCGATTTGCGGCAAAATGTATTTTTCAAAGTAATCTTTGCAGTTGACTTTGCTGCCAAAAATCTCGTCCCAATAATCGTCTAATTGATTGGGTAAGTGCAACTCGCGGCCGACGTAAGCGCAAAACCATTTTAAGAATTTATCTAAGTTGGCAAAGACGCCTTTATCTACTAACTGAAAAGTTAGCGGCACGGTGCAATAGCCTTGACGAGCTCCGTGATGCAAAATTCTTGCCATCAATGAAGTTTTGCCCATTTGTCTTGGTGCTTTGATTCTAATTAAGGCGCTGGGCTGCACAATAGTTTGATAACAGCGTTCTTCGATGGGCGGGCGTTCTACATAAAATTGAGAAGCAACATCGACTTGTCCTCCCGGTAATTCCGGTTCAGCGGCGGGTAGAGGTATTTCGTCGCTGCTAATTTCTAATAGCTGTTTTTGTGTTAAATTGTCCGTTTCTTCGGTAACTGGTGTGGGTTCTTCTGCTAGTAAATTCAGAACCTCTTCGATAATAATTGGAGTGTCGGCGGTGGTTTTCCATTCCCTCTGTTTGATGCGGTAGAGATAGCCCCGCAAGTCGTGATTTAGAGGCGCATTTAGCGGAAAACCGACGCGGATGGGGAGAATTATTGGTTTCTTGTCAGGGCGGGAGTCTTGCAGTTCTTTTGCTTGCTGAACTTGATATGTTATCAGTTCGCTTTGATTTCCCGTTGGCGGCAACAGTAGCAGCAAATAATCGCATTCTTGGAGGAATGAATTAATGCGATCGAACCAATTATCTCCTAATCTAATGTTATTTTCTGCTGTGAAAACTGTATGCCCGATCGCGCTTAAGGCCGTTTCTAACTCTTTTCCTAACTCGCGATCGGGTTCGGCGCTACGATAACTGACAAATACTTTAACAATTCTGTTGCTGGCTGTATCTTCCGCTGCCGGCGAATTGTCCAGCTCGTCTAAATTTGTCGGTTCCTCAAGTTTAGCCGATCGATGGTCGCTAGCAGCCAGAGTCATTTCAAAAGCCGCGAACAACTGTCGAATTTTACTCAAATCCGCACCTTCTCTACCCTGCTTAATTTTGCTGACTGTATCCGCACCGACGCCAGATTCAGCCTCGATTTCAGTCAGAGTACCTCTAATGTTATGTCGGTCAGACCATTCTTGGAGCGCCTCGTTAAGTTTCTTTAAGCCAGAGGCAGTGAGAATGCGACCGCGATCGCGTTTTGACTTGAGCACTTCGCTTGCAGTGAAAGGGGAACGAATCTAGAAATTTTAACGCCTTAAGTTCCTATTTTGGGCGATTTTAAGGAAGATAATCAACCAGCCGGAATTTAAGGAATTTTACTGCGAGAGGGTTTTTGGGCGATCGACTCCTGAAACTCTGTCCTGATAACGGCTTCAACAGTTGAATATATTTGAGGATAAAAAGTTTTTCTTAACTCCCCAATCTCCGCCACTAATCACCACTTAACTTTTTAGAGTAGATACACCAAGCAAAAAAGGAGCAGCCAAATGAGCAAAATCTTACACAGGCTGGCAATGGCCGCTTTGGGAACCGCCGCCATTTTCACAATTAATACACTTAATAATTTAACAGAAGCATCAGCGGCTGGTAAATTTGACGAACCAGAAATTTATCAAAACACAGTTTTTCCACTCGGCGTACCGGGTCAGTTCCATAAATAGGCAAATTCATTGATTGATTTAATTTAATTAAGGAGAAATTATGAAGTCTACACTGTGTTCGCCACAACCTATAGCTACCAAATCTGACTCGGTTGATGCTGAGGCGATCGATGCCTGCACTGCGCTTGCATGGATGGAATTGGTAGCATTAGATGCTAGCGCTCTCACAGGGGATGATTGGCTGGCTTTGTGCGATGATATAGATAGCGGGGAAATCTACCGCTGCTGGTTTTTGTGGCGCGATCGCGAAGTTAGCGGTAATTGGGAAGCTTACGATCCTTTGAGCGATCGCCGATTTGTTGCTAAAGGAAAAGTTTTTCTCAAAGCCGCGATCGACTCCCTCGAAGATGCTAGAAATCGCGAACTCGCCTAACTTGAATTCATCTCACGCGAATAAAATTTTTGTCTGCAAAACAAGAATTATGCCAAGAGAATCCACAACTGTACAAACTTTCGTCCGCCTGGGCGAGACTGGAAAAAAAAGAGGTAGTAGAAGCGGATTTGAGATCAGTCCCGGAAACCGACTATTCTCAAAGAAAATAAAAAAAATTACGGCTGCAGGCAAAAGTTGACTGTATGATGCTAGGTGCTTCGTCTCGAAAGCGGTTGATCAGGTTTTTTCAGCCGCTTTCTCGTTGCAGCCGTTAAACTCTTTCTCTTCACACATGACTCCTAAACTGCGATGGCTGTTGCCGGCCGCCCTTAGCCTTTTCTCGATCGCCCTGCCCGCAAAAGCTGATACACTAACATCTTGGCACTTCGATCCCAGGGAAAACCAACTCAATTTAACCACAGATTCAGGAGTTCAGCCGGAAGTTAAACTAATCGCCAATCCCACCCGCTTAGTAATTGACCTACCGGGAATAGTCTTGGAATATCCCGAAAGCCCTCAAAGTTACAACTCAGCTATTCAACAAATTAGAGTTGGGCAGTTTGACACCGGAACTACCAGGTTAGTAATAGAATTAACTCCCGGTTATAAGTTAGACCCGCAACAAGTCCGAGTCATTAGAGAATCTGCCACGCGCTGGTCGTTTCAGTTGCCAAATCCCCAGCAAATAGCTGGAAATGAGTCTTTTATCCCCACAGCTATTACCCGCATAGAACAAGCAGCAGGTCAAGTTAGACCCACTGTTGCGCCGGGAAATCAGAGAAACTATTCCACTGATTTGGCAATGTCAGCAGGCTCGGAAATGACAGCCATCAAGCCTCAAATCGAAAGTGCGATCGAACAGTATAGATCCCTCAGCGCCGGAATGTTTTTTCTGGATTTAGATACAGGAAACTATTTGGATATCAAGGGCGATCGAGTATTTCCGGCCGCGAGTACCATCAAACTACCAATTCTGATTGCTTTTTATCAAGATGTAGACGCAGGCAAAGTTAGCCTCGACGAAACATTAGTTATGAAGTCCGACTTAGTTGCCAGCGGTTCTGGAACTATGCAAGACGAACCTGATGGAACTCGGTTTAGCATCAAAGAAACCGTAGATAAAATGATTACCATCAGCGACAATACAGCCACCAACATGATTATTGAACGTTTGGGGGGAATTGCTAAACTCAACGAGCGTTTTCGCAGTTGGGGATTAACTGATACCAGAATTCGCAATTGGTTGGGAGATTTTCAAGGAACAAATACCACAAGTTCTGTGGATATGGTAAAGTTGCTGGCGATGCTGTCTCGCGATAAATTAGTCTCTGAATCGAGTCGGGAACAAGCTTTAGAATTACTGCGGCACACAACAACTAGAACGCTTTTGCCTTCCGGTTTGGGCCCTGGCGCAGTTATTGCTGACAAAACTGGAGATATCGGCTTTGTAGTTGGCGATGCAGGAATTATTGATATGCCCAACGGCAAGCGTTATTTAGCCGCAATCTTTGTCAAACGTCCTTACAATGACCCGATTGTGAGAGATTTTGTCCGTCGGATTTCGCGCATTGTTTACAATTATTTAGACCAACCTGCGGCGAGAGTACCGGATAATTTGCGTTGATCAGACAATTCGGCGATTGAAATCGCTACTAAACAAACAAAGTCCGCCTTCGCGGACTTGAAGAGAAGATTTTTAATTACTAAGGACTATTCTTTGCGCTCGATGGCTACAGTCAAGTGAGCTGCAACTGCCCCAACTGTAGCCAGTACAGCAGCAATTGGAAAGACTACCGATCCTGCAACGCCGCCTACCAATCCAGCCATCAGCGGAATGTCTGCCAAAGTCCGCCCTTGCGAGTTTTTGATGACGAGGCGGCGGAGTTTTCCTTGCTGAATTAGTTCTTTGACTTTAGCAATTAAACTGTCGGCGCTAATCTTAAATTCTTCCACTCTGACTTTTTCCTCTGTTGCAAATTCTGAGGCGAATACATGAGTCTCAACTGTTGGGTTGGCTGAATTCCCTGCCGCTGCTGTTTCGTCTTGTAGAATTGTTACTTGTTGTTCTAGTTGTGAGTTCATTTTGTGTAAGGGCGGGTGAAAACCAGCCGTTTAATTTCTATACTCTTATCTTCGGCGATCGCACTTGGGAATGACAGGCAAGGAAACCCTACAATCTGCATTCGTACTTTCCCCCCCTGTCTTTTTACTCAAAACCTTATTTTTGTCTGGTTAAATCGGGGCGGGTTTATCTATTCCTAAAGGTATAGAAGCTTTTGTTGAAACAACCAGTCTCTAGATATAAGTCAAGTAATATCAATTCGGATTGCACTCCTCATGATTGTTGAGTGTTGACTAAAATTATGATTTTGGGACAAATGACAGTTTGGACATTTGAAAAATACCGATGCCACCGGAAACGATATCAGTTGTCTTTACGAGTTGACCGAGATTTGAGAAGATCGCTTTTATTCTGGTCAACAAAGTGAATTAATAGACAATTCAGAATCGTAGAAACTGCTTTAAACTATTTTTAGTCTCAATATTTCTACCATGACTTCAAGAGTGATTGCTATCTAGGCACACTCCTCAGAGGGTGGAGGTACGATCTCGATACCGTACTTGGGAGCAGTAGTAAGAATTTTGTCAAGGTCTTCAGGGCTCAAGGATGCTCCAAGGGTAATCTCACTATTGACGGCCTTTCCAACTTCGGCAATAAATTTCTCAAAGCCAGCAGGAGTGACCCAAACCAGAATTTTAGCGGGTGTAGCGGTGGTATTAGTAAATCGGTGAAGCTGGCCTTTCGGTGAATGAAGGAAGGTTCCAGCCGTCGCCAGGAAAGTACGATCGTCAAGCTGGAATTCAATCTCTCCGTCTTGAACATAAAATGATTCATTTTCTCGGTAGTGCCGATGGGTTGGCGCACCGCCACCAGGTGCAACAATTACCTCACAAAGCGCATAGGCTTCCCCTGTCTCTTCACCAATTGCTTTGAAGGTATAGAAGAGAGGTCTTGACCAAAGTAGTAAGAACGACCTTGACCAGGTTCAACAAAAAGTCCGTTTTGATGAATTGTCATTTGTTAATTGGTAAAGCGAAGTGTTAGCTGGCTGGCGATGGCTTTTTGTGGAACATTCTTCAGGAAGTCAGAATCTTCTCAATACGCCGATCGGGGATCAGCCACATAATTGCAACTAAAACATACAGCATGAAAGCCAACCATGAGTTGACAAAGGAAAGCAGGATTGCTACGGTATAAATCACCACTGATACTTTACCCTTAAAGTCTCGCCCAAGTGCAATTGCCAGAGTGGATTCTTTACCGTGGTGAGAAATAAGAACACGAGTAAGAATGAAGTAAGCGATCGCAGCCAACAACAGCACTGTGCCATAAAGCGCAACTGGCCACGCAGCGAAGTGATTCTCGCCTGTCCAGCCAGTGACAAAGGGAATGAGTGACAACCAGAACAGCAGATGCAGATTAGCCCACAACACATTACCATTGACCTGCCGAGTCGCTTGTAACAAGTGATGGTGGTTGTTCCAGTAGATACCAAGATAAATAAAACTGAGTACATAGCTCAGAAATACTGGAACTAGCGGACGCAGCGCAGCTAAATCAGGTTCATGGGGCACTTTCAATTCCAGTACCATAATGGTGATGAGAATGGCGATTACACCATCGCTGAATGCTTCTAACCTGCCTTTACCCATTTTTGTAGATCCTCCTTTTTTGCTGGCGCGGGCGATCGCTCCTAATTCCAACAATAACTTAGCATAAGGTCGGTTGCAGTGATGTGTTATACTGATGGGCGATCGCTTGCACTTACCAACAAAGCCAAGGATTTTGCTTGCCTAATCTCGGCTGAAAACAGATAACCTTAACGGACTTTTCGCCGATCTGTTGAAGCAGTCGATCGGCACGACTTCTTATCAATACCCGATCGCGCAACGGGTAAAGCGGGAGAAGCAGTTGTTGAAATAAAAAGAGCGATCGATTAAGGAAGCGCGATCGCGGTTATTTGACATAGATAGTTTTAGCGGTAGAGAGAATTTCTTGACGGCGAATCCAGTTGGAACTGCGCTCGATCGCCCGTTTACTCATTAGATCGACTGGTCTACTTAGCACTGCTTCGAGTTCTTCCTGCATTTGGGCGCGATCGAGTAGACCCCAGTTGGCCGTGGGGGCAAAAGCAATTAGGATATCGATGTCGTTGTCTGCATGAAAGTTGTCGTGAAGGACAGAACCAAAGAGGGAGAGTTCGATTATTTACCACTGTTGGCAGAATTTGGTGATTTGTTCAATTGGCAGGGCGATCGGGCTTTTCATTCAGCCTCCTCAATCTTTCTCTAGAGCCATTTCAGCAAATAGTTTCGGTAATTTACAGGTATGACACCGAGAACTTATAGAGCGAATTGAGCGATCGGGCTTTTGTACAGTAAGATCGCGTGGCTCGATCGGAGAGCGCGATGGTGAGCAATGCTGCGGCCGCTGGATGGTCAAAAGTTGTCATAAAATTTCTTGCAATTGCAAATCCGGTTTGAATACTCCTTTTATCTCTTGGTCTTGAAAGACTAACTTTGTTTGTTTAGTCGCGATTTAAATCTCATAATTATCGAGGGGAAACAACCCGGATATGATTTATTTACCGCCTAGCAGCTTTTTAGCACCTTGTGTTAGTGTATTTTTAAGCATGGTTTGGCGCTTTATGCACTCTAAATAATTTCCCAATGTGGGCATCTGATTCTTGAAACTCATGTTACTAATAAAACTGTGTTTTTGCGGTTCATTGTGAGTTGCTCCGGCGGCGACTGCTTTGCGAATTAGGAGTTATACGACTCGGTGCGATCGGCAGAATCTAATTTAGAGTTTTGTACGGAATAATGTAAAATAGCGCTGTATATAATTGTAAGAGTTGTTCAATAACTACTTAGAACGCACGAAAAAGCCGTCAGATTTCACTCCGGCAGCAGATGCTGTATCAACAGCTTTGAATCCGTCGGTCTTTTCTACTACGTAAATAGCCTTGTAACGACTGAGACGCTACTTAATCAAGTAGAGCGTCATCTCCGTAACACTTATTTTTTGGGAGTACACAATTTTATGACCACAATAATGCAGCTCTTAATCCATATTAGAGGTGGAGTTTCTCTTGTTATGAGTTCTGTACTTGCGGTTGTCAAAAATTTTCGACTTGGGATAATTTTGGCTTTAGCGTGTCTTGCTTGTATTTTGAGTTATGTTCCTGCTGTTTCGCAAACTTCGCCAACTCAGTTACCTAATCCGCTCAAACTGGGAGTTAGGACTTCTGTTTACCCGATCGGAAATAATATTAATGTAAATTTTTTGAGTCAATTTTTTCCCGAATATAATTTTATGAGAGTTTTTTTTGAAAATAATATTTATAAACCAAATTCTGCTGAAGGGTTTTGCGGCACTTTTGGTAAAGAGCTACAGAAGGAGTTAGCTAGTAAGGGTCAACAAATCAAAGTTAAATACATTCCTATTGTGAATCAACATAAAGGATTCGTTGCACCTAGATATTATGGCTTGAAAAAAGGTATAATTGATATTGAATGCGGTCCAAATTCAATATCATCTGGTAAGCTTCCAACTGGTGAAGGTATTGAATTTTCACAGCCTTTCTATAAAACAGGTGTGAAGCTTTTATTAAAAGAAGAATTAGCTGACAAGTTGAATTCAAAACTTATAGAGCTAAAGGAGATTAAAATTGGTGTGGTTAAAGAATCTACTACATTAGAAGTCTTAAGTAAGAACAACCTTAAATTTGTTGAGTATGATAGTGGTCGTGAAGCTTTAAATGCTCTTGAGGTAAATGATGTAAACGCATATGCTAGTGATGCACTTATTGTCGCGAATCTCCTTAAAAAGGGAGTCGATCAACCAGAACAACCAAAGAGAGAACCATACGAAAATTTGGAATACACTATCTACCCAAATAGCTCATCAACAACCAGGTATTTAACTGGCAACAAGCCAACAGAAGAGTATGCTATGGCAGTTCTGGGACGTACGCCGTTTTCCAAGGATTTACTTAATGTGATTAATAACACTTTATATAAGTCTAAATTGTCCAGCTATCAGCAGATATTAGAAAATTATGAAACAAGAGCAGATAATTTTTGGTGGAATATCTTAAAAAAGACAGGGCGTTTTTCTAAAAATTATTTATGGGTAATATTTGTGCCAATTTTTTGGGAGTTATTAATTGAATATTCAAGTTTAAATGTGCCAATAAAAGTGCGGAAAAAAATGAGATCAATAGCAGCAATAATAGTAGGTATATTAATCATTTTTATACTAATTAATGTGTTTTTAGTATATGTGATTCCGCTGGTTATCCCAGGTTACTAATGCCACTGAATAGGTGGCAATTCCTCAATCAATTGCTGCTAATAAAAATGGGTCTCGGAAAGCAACAACTTCATAGCGATCGGGTAGCTCAATGATGCGAGCGTCAAGGTAAGAGGGTACAAAAACTAGAGCTTGTCGGATATCTTCATCCTCTAGTTCTGGAAACTCTTGATGTAGTTCTTTTTGATCGGGATAAGTTGCTAGCAGCTCAATCACCCGACGAACAGCAATCCAAAGCGAATACATGGTTGCCCATTCATCCGCTTTGGATTGCTGGTAATACGATCTATTTTCATTTATACTAATCTCAACTCTTCATTATTATCTTATCTCCCCTATTGCCAGTTCGGAAACTTAGCAATATAAATCTCTATGCTAACTATTTTTATGAGCCTTCATCTTTAGAAGAGCAACTAATAACGAATGGTTAGCCCTTTGTTTTAGTTATTGCATCGCAGATCCGGTACAATACATGATATAACCTAAAGTACCGCAATTCGCTCATCTATGTCAAAAGTTAGGTGAATAATTTTATATACTCATGACTATTTTTACTCTGCGATCGATCAAAAAAGACTTCGGCATCAAGGAACTCTTGACAGATGCCAGCTTCAGCCTCGATGAAGGCGATAAAGTCGGACTCATCGGCACCAACGGTTCCGGCAAATCAACCCTGCTGAAAATGATTGCCGGTATGGAGTCGATCGACTCTGGCGATCGCTGGGTCAATCCAGGGTCTACAATTGTCTATCTCCCCCAACAGCCGGATTTAGACGAAAATCACACTGTCTTAGAGCAAGTATTTGCCGACAGTGGCGAACAAATGGCTTTAGTGCGAGAATACGAGGAAATTTCCGCTCAATTGTCCCACGGCAAAGGCGATACAGACAAGTTGATGGCGCGTCTGTCTGCAGTGTCTGAACGCATTGATGAGGTGGATGCGTGGGATTTGGAAACCAAGGCGAAATTGATTTTGACCAAGTTGGGGATTGAGGATTTTGATGCGAAAATTGCCGATTTGTCCGGCGGCTACCGCAAGCGAATTGCCTTAGCAACAGCCTTGTTGTCCGAGCCCGATGTGTTGCTGATGGATGAACCGACAAACCACTTGGATGCGCTGTCAGTTGAGTGGTTGCAGAACTATTTGAACGGCTATCGCGGTGCTTTGCTGCTGATTACGCACGATCGCTATTTTCTCGATCGCGTTACCAATCGCATCCTAGAGATCGATCGCGGCGACCTTTACAATTATGCTGGCAATTACGCTTATTACTTGGAGAAAAAAGCCTTAGCTGAAGAATCCGCCGCCAGCAGTGTTCGCAAACACGCGGGTGTATTGCGGCGCGAATTGGAATGGCTCAAACGCGGGCCGAAAGCGCGCAGTACCAAGCAAAAAGCTCGGATCGATCGCATTAAAGATATGCGAGCCCAGGAATTCAAAACAGCCAACGGCAAAGTCGAAATTGCCACAGCCGGCCGCCGGATTGGTAAGAAGGTGATTGAGTTACTGAATATCTGTAAAGCTTACGGCGATCGCACTTTAATTAAAGATTTTACCTACAATTTCACACCCGAAGACCGGATAGGAATTATTGGCTGCAACGGTGCGGGAAAATCGACGCTGATGGATATCATCACCGGACGCATTCAGCCGGATTCGGGTACTGTCGAAATTGGCACAACCATTCATATCGGTTATTTTGACCAGCATTCAGAGGATTTGACGCCGAACGAAGACCAGCGAGTTATTGAATACTTGAAAAGTGTGGCCGAGTTGGTGCAAACGGCGGATGGGGAAATCATTACCGCTTCTCAAATGTTGGAAAAGTTTCTGTTTCCACCGAACCAACAGTATGCACCGATTAACAAACTTTCGGGCGGGGAAAAGCGCCGGTTATTTCTGTTGAAAGTGCTGATGAGTGCGCCGAATGTGCTGATTTTGGACGAACCGACAAACGACCTGGACGTGCAGACTTTGGCGGTTTTGGAGGATTATCTCGAAGATTTTAACGGCTGCGTGATTGTGGTGTCCCACGATCGCTATTTTCTCGATCGCACGATCGACATGGTTTTCGCCTTGGAGCCTGGGGGCAATTTGCGCTTGTATCCCGGCAATTATTCCGTGTATTTAGACTACAAGAAAGCCGAAGAAGCAAAGGAAATAAAAGGACAAAAAGAAAAAGAAAAACTTACACGCACGGCGGCTGAATCTAATAATTCAAAATCCCAAAGCTCCACTCAAAAATCTACCAAAGTTTCCTTCAATGATAAGCGAGAATACGAACAATTAGAAAGTCAAATTCCGAAGATGGAAGCTGAGAAACAAGAGATTGAGAAGAGGTTGTCTAACAATGCTCCGAGCGGGTTTGCGGAGGTAAAGAAGTTATCGGATCGTTTAGCTCAGTTGACGCAGCAGATCGATCATGCGACTGAGCGCTGGTTGGAGTTAGCCGAACGGGTTGGTTAATTTAGGTTGTGCTGTAGAACATCACGAAAAAACAATAATATATTGTAGGGTCTTGTAGGGCCTGGTTTAACGTAGCTTCTATACTAGAATCGAGTTTACTGTGGCAAAACCAGCCCTCCCCACGTGATGTTTATTTGTACCCACTTACTTACAGTTAAGTATGCTAATTTATTTTGTCATTCAATAGCTATGTGCAATATCTTTTTTTCTCCGGAAGTTATAGTTTTCTGAAAAAGCTTACTGGAAAATGTAAGTTGAGCTGTGAATTTTTTAAATGCGGTGTTGTAAAAACTACGAAGAATAAAAGATATGAATGTACTGGGTGCTATGGGAGAACAAACAGGTATTCTACAATTTTTGAATTGTCCCAAAGTTAGATGGGATTTCGGGTGATCTAATTCCTGATGGTTGTCTGGATCGTAATCAAATCTAATTGGTACTGGCAATATATTTTTTGCTATTATGTCTGCATATATTTCGTCCTTTTCATAAATCTCCGGATCATTCTGAAAGTTTTCCAAAAATGGTGATGGAAAGAAGGCTAATCTATGTGAAATTAAACTAGAATTTTCATAAGTATACATTAACTGGATTAACGCACCATCAATCATTTTGATATTATAGTTGTCATTTCTATCTAATTCCTCATACATCTCTTTGTAATCAACATTTTTCAATACTATTGAGAGATCCTGCATTCCAGAATATGCGATTTTATAACTACCTTTACCAGTCTGTGTAGATGAAACATAATTTTGTTCAACCGATAAACCAATAAATATTAATTTTCGAGTAATTTCATTGATTTCTTGGCAAATCTCTTTAGGGGTAGTCATTAAACGTATTCATAAATTAGATTTTACTTGATGCAGGACAAGAATTTTAGATTAGTTGCTGGGTATGTTCAAGATTCTCAAAGCTTGTCTTTGAGTTGATTTACTAAATCTTGTAAATCTTCTTTCTGGATTTCACCTTTTTCAAGAGCTTGAAGCAGGTCTTGTAGGCTACTACGTGACTTAGCTATAAGACCGCGTTCTTTTTGGTTTATCTCTCTATTAATAAGATTCATTTCTTTTCGCTCTTCTTCTGTAGGATAAGTGAATTCAAGAACAAACTTTTTTTCCCTAATTTTATTAAATTCTTCTACTAAACCTCTCATATTTTCACCATAACCTAATACTCTTAGCCAAGCTTTGCTTCTTGTCATTGCAGTAAATAAGATATTCCTTTTTCTGGCAAGTTCATAACCTGAAAAGCATTCTTGAGCATTGATCACATATATCATTGCAGCTTCATTTCCTTTAGCTCTATTGATACTCGTAAAAGTGATCGTTTCTTCACGAAAAAAATCATCTGGTGAAGTTGTTACTCCAGCAAGGTTAGAGTTAATCCCCTTTTCAAATAGTAAAGCTCTAGCGTCTCCAACAGCCTCTCTAGTTGTAAGTGGATTAGAGTGGATAACCATTATGTCGTCACCTTTCAATTCATCTTCCTTAAGATTCTTTTCGATTTCATTTATTAGCCATTCTATTTGTGTTTTGTTGCTGTCAAAAGATTTTAACCTAATTAAGTCTTCAATAGGTGAATGAGATTCCAGGAACTTAGGACTGGTATTGTTAGTCCTAGAAAGCTTAACAAATTTTCCATCTTCCAGGCTTCCTGCCTCTACTTCATAACCAATATCTCTCCATAATCCAGCATTTTCAAACATCTGGATTAATCCTTCATTTCTATATATACCAAAACCTAAAGCGTGTGCAGAAGTTAGGATGGGACGAGAATTTCTGTAGCATTTTTCTAAAATAATGTCTTGTTTCGGTTCCCCTCGTTTGTTCTGAAGTTGAACAAGTGGTTTACCATGAGCATCTTTGCCAAAGATGACTTCCGGTGATTCCATTGTCTTTTTATTTAGATTTTGAAGCTCATCATAAGCATAAACCATTCTTTTTGGAGCTTTCAAAATTTCATAGCAAAGTCGCAAGAAATGTTTAGAAAAATCCTGGGCTTCATCAATAAGTATAGCATCATAATACCGCTGATAATTTTTAATCTTATTAAGAGCTTCCTCACAAACTCTATCAAACTCTTGACCATATTTAGCCATCGTTTTTGCTGAATTTAAATCTCGATATTCAATATTATGTCTTTTGCAAAATTCATAATAAATTCCTTCTATTGAAGGACTTCCCCAAGCATGAATTATTTTGACTTTTTCCCAATCTGGCTCTTCACTTTTATGCTCAAAAGTAAAAGCATTAATAAGCTGCTTAAACTGACCTTTCAACGAACGGGTATTAAAAGTTACAGCAATATTCCAATCGGGGTGTTTTGCGTGTAGATATGCAGTTTTAAGAGCTAGAACTATGGTTTTACCCGAACCAGCAAGACCTCTAATTCTCTGGACACCTTCGACTGTTTCAATTACTGCTGCACTTTGATTTCTGTCTAAATTGGCGATGGATTCTTCTAGTTTATAGAGCTTGGCTCCCCTGGAGTCTTTTTGCTTAACATAGGTGCGCTGATTTCTTTTTCTTATGGAAGTCATAGCTTGTATGACTGAGTTAAGTTCTTCAAAATATTCACTCGATGATGGCCATTCTAGTTTTTCCAAGTATTTTGTAAGTTCTGAATCACTAATTATAACCGGATATTCATCGTCTAAACGCTCTGGTTTATGAGGGCAAGCTGGTGCATATGTTACCACACCAAGTTCTACCATTAATTTTCTTTTATTCGTGAGAGATTTATGTTGAAGTAGTTTAGATTGAATTTTATTTATGCTCTCATCTTGTTTTTCTTCTATGTTTTGGCTGATCTCACTTCCTTCCACAATGTGAAAAATAACAACACCCTGCTCTCTGGATACCAAAAGAGCATCAATCTGATAGCCCCCCTGAGAGGTTCCGATTATTGGGTATCCTAGATATAAGCTGCCATCGATATCGCTTCTTTTCTCGAAGAACTCAGCTAGCCTTCTAGATGACTCTGGTTTATCTACATCGCCTCGGATAACGTTAACCATGAGATGTTGCCTCACCTAATTTATGTACCTTTATTATCGCTCAATTCGGAGCGATCGTCCAACCTGTATTTTTAATGGGAAAGCCGGAACTCGCCGTTGGGATGCTGCACAAGTTTCGCTGGATATTCCCCTCAGCTTTTATCCTCTGTCAAGCTCCAGCAATGACAATTTTCTTGCTGCGCTGAATCAGGCAAATTTAGAGTTTGCTATTTTCTGCAAAAATTTGATCGCGCGCTCCCAATTATAAGTTAAGCTTATATTTAAGATTAAGGATTTTTTTTATTGTGATATTACAAATAATAATGTTGTAAAAAAATCTAAAAAAAATATTAGGAATAATTCTTATTTAGCCGACGATTTTGCAACTTTTGACAATTTATTACCTAATTGTGATGAAGTTATGGTACTATTAAAGTTATAAAATCTGCAGCTTTTTATAACTGTCAAGCAAACTGACCAAAAACTTAAGACGGATAAAAGTCTGAAATCCTTGTCAAAACAGCAATGCAAGCGGAAACAGCGGCAAAAAAGCCGCTTTTTTTGCGATCGCCTCAAGTAAAGCTGTGTGTCAAAAACTGGGAAGCCCCGGAGGGTGGGGTTGACAAAAGCAGTAGAATGTGGTGTAAAAGTCTGGGTAAGCAAATAAGACTGGCAGCAGAAAAGAGGGGACGGAAAGGCCCAAAACAGGTAAAACAAAAGTCGATCGGGCCAAGTAAGTTTACCGAGGACTAAAAATATGGTGATGAGTGAGATACAATTGACCTGTTCTGAGCCAAGAATTGGTCAACATCACAAGTATCCTGTAGAAGTCTGAAGTTGAGAATCTCAGGGTTGTCGAGGAGCGGGAGCAAACAGAAAACTATGCCTCAAAAAGTAATCGCCAAACAGATGTCTTTGGAATCAGCGTCAGAGCCGATCGCCGTGAGGGCGACGGTGGAAACAGTGCCAGCCGAAGCAGTGGCAGTAGAGTCCTACGCCGATCAGTTGATGGACGAACTGTTTGAAGGAGTCGATCGAGCATTCGACGCTAGCGGCGGACTGCCATCCGAACCCGTGCAGCCAGAATTCGTGGCGCTCAAGTCGATCTCGGTACCTCAAATAGTTTTGTCGCAGTTGGCACCCCCCCAGCCGCAGCGGGGCGAAAAAGACGTAGAAGCGATCGCCCGCCAAGTCGCCCTAGAAACAACCAAAAAACAGCAGTCCAAACAATCATTCGACAGAATGCTGCTGGGAGCAGCATTTGGGTCGCTGCTGCTAGTCATGGGGTTGTGGCTCGCAAGCAGGTCGGGACTCGTGCGCTTGGCCGCTGCCCCCGCACCAGAGACACCCGCAGCAAGTGGCAAAACAGCACCAGATACTCCGTTTGTGGAATATGTGCAGCGATCCCTAGATGCGATCGAACAAAAAAAAGCACCCCCAGCTAACCCCCAACTTGCAGGAGTTCCCGGAGCACCCACCCCAGGGACGCTGCCGAGCATTCCAATTTCCGGCGCGCCGCCCGCGACCGCAGGTCTTTCGACAGCAGTCAACCGCATTGCTAATGCCCTCGAACAAGCTGCCTCGCAGCCGGGAGCACCAGCACCCCAAGTCGTAGTCATCCCTCCCCCCGCTCAGGTGACTGTGGCTCCGGCTGCTCCGGTAGCTGCTGCTCCGGCTGCTCCTCAAACCAGCGCAGTTTCGCCCTCGCCGGTGGCTCCAGCCTCCGGTCGTGCGATCGCCGCTGCGGGCAATCGAGATCCCCTCGCTGCTTCCCCTTCCTCGGAGTCTCCCCAGCCAAAGATTTTGGCTCGCGAAACCGAACCGGCACCAGCGCCCCCAGCCCAGCAATCTGCGCCCGCGCCGGAGCAATCGGCACCAGCCGTCAGCAGCGCCCCAACTTCCGCGCACACGTTGGTAGGGATTTTGGAGTTGGGCGATCGATCGGCTGCTTTGTTTGAAGTAGACGGCGTAGCCCGCAGAATTTATGTCGGCGAAAGCATCGGCGCTAGCGGTTGGACGCTGGCAGAAATCAAAAATCAAGAAGCAGTGATTCGCAAGGGAGGAGATGTGCGATCGGTTTTTGTCGGCCAAAAGTTCTAATCAATCATCAGTTATGAGTCATTAGTCATCAGTCATTAGTTATGAGTTAGGTCATCGGTAATTGGTAATGGGCAGCGATCGGGCTGTATATGACGAGCAGTGAAAACAGTTATAATATAGGAACCGCCAAGACGTTCTTAATTGCTGAAACCATTGCTCTTATTGCTTCTTGCTTCTATCCGTTAAATCGCTTCCCCAATTCGTTACCGAACTTTCTTCTGCTATAACTAACAACTCAGGATCGATAATCGATCGCCAGTGACTAAGAACCAATGACTAATAACTAATGACCAATGACTAATGACTCATAACTGATGACTGAGGAATTATAAAAAATGGGCTTATTTGATGATTTCAGCCGCTTTCTAGAAACCAGATTAGAAGAATTTTTGCGTAGCAATCCCCATCTCGAATTGCAGGCAATAGAAGAACAACTGAAGGAACAAGAAGAAGACACTCTGCGGCTGATTCTTGATATTCAAAAACAAGAGAAAAAACTGCAAGCCGAAATTCTCTCCGCCGCTCAAGAAATTCAGCGCTGGAATGATCGCATCAACAAAGCTAAAGCTGCTCAAAGGCTCGATTTAGCTCAAGCCGCCCAAGAGCGGCAAGCAGCTTTGTTGCGTCAGGGAAATCAGCGCTGGGGTCAAATGCAAGGCTGCAAAGAACGGATTGAAAAAGCAAAAGAACTGTACCGCCAAATTCAAATACGGCGAAAAGAAGTCCGAGCAAAAGCGGCAGAAGCTGCAACTCGAACTACCACTAAAACAGAGCCAAATTGGGATACAAAGGGTTGGAATCAGAGTTCAAATTATAATAGTTTTAATGCGGCAGATCCTTTAGAAGAAAAGTTTCAACGCTGGGAAGCAGACGAAGAACTCGATCAAATGAAGCGGAATATAGGCCGATAGTTACGAAAGCATCCCAATCCTTTAGGGACGGGTTCACCCGGAACTGGGATTCCTGGTGCAACTATTAGTCAAGCCTCCAGAGTCTCAGGTATTGCGATCGCTCGCTCAGACTTGATATAATTACCATCCTAAAATTCTAGGGCTAATTAATCAATCATCCCTACAATATTCTCACCTACTCAATGAGCGTTGCATATTTATGGTATAAACAAAAGCTCTAATCAAGTAAAAAAAATTATGATTTGTCGCGGCTGTCAATCCACCAATCTGACGGGGTGACAACCCCCCGTCAGGTAAAAAAGACGAATTCTGAATCAAAAAACAGTTTTTTAATTTAAATCGCTGCGGTTATTCACAACGGTTGCTCTGCTTGAGAAGGTGGCTCTTCTGGCAACGGAATAAACTCTGTCTCTTGAGGAACCTGAGCAAACCGTCCCTCTCTCCAATCGAGTTTAGCTTGCTCAATGCGCGAGTGCCGACTCGAAACAAAATTCCACCACTTATGTCGCTCACCAACAGGTTCACCGCCAATCACAATACAACGAGCCTTGCCTGAAGCAGAAATGTTCACTTCAGTGCCGGAAGTGAGAACAGCTAATCGATGTTGTTCCAGAGGCACTCCATCGATCAAAAGCCCCTCTGTTACGCTGTAAACTGCCTGTTCGCTGTAATGACCCGGTAAGGTAAATTCTCTTCCAGCAGTTAGTTCCACGTCCAGATAAATCATGGGTGAAAATATTTGAACTGGCGAAGTACGACCATAGGCCTCACCCGCAATTAGGGTGAACGAAACTCCTGCATCCTCCCAAACAGGCAACTCAGAAGCCGGATGATGCCGAAACCAGGGGTCGGTTTCTTCGTATTCATCGGGAAGTGCTATCCAGGTTTGAATGCCATGCAGGATGGCTTCTTTGCTGCGATCGTCGTCAGGCGTGCGTTCAGAGTGGACAATGCCTCGCCCTGCTGTCATCCAATTCACCGCACCGGGACGGATTTCTTGAACGCTGCCGACACTATCACGATGCAGCAAAACACCTTCAAACAGGTAGGTGACGGTTGCTAAGTTGATGTGCGGATGCGGCCTGACATCCACGCCCCGGCCGGGTGGAAACACCGCAGGGCCGAGATGGTCAAAGAAGATGAACGGGCCTACCAGTGCTAAAACGTCTGAGGGAAGCAAGCGACGGGCTTGGAATCCACCCAAATCTTGAATGTGTGGCTCAATGAGATGCTGGATGGTATCCGTCATAATGTTTATGAAGTTGGGAAGGCTAATCGTCTATGTCAAAAGTGCATTATACAAAAAAGCTATCCTTGTAGAGGCCGATCGCAATATCAGTGACTAATCTAAACTTTCCCCATCGAAAGCTGTTGTAGAGTGTCGAGTTCTCAACGAGCTTTCTACTTACGAGACGATGGAGAGTTCATCACTGACTTGAATCCTACCTTTGACCAGGGAGCGAATCAGACGATCGAGTGAGCCACGTTCTTCTTCACTGATGGACTCATCCAGGATAGCGGCCATCATGCCGTAGCGGTCAGCTTTGGTAACGCGGTGAGTATCGGTGACAGTGGCAATTAATTCGTTGATAGCGCCGGGGAGAAGATTAACTTGAAACATGGGATTGTTTTGAACTCGACACCTTAATCATCTCGTGGTTTCTCCTAAGAGCAAGTGATGGTGCTGGTTTTTTTCCGTGATAATACTGAAAATATTGAGTGAACCAAGTCCGTGTTACCAGTGATCGAAGTCACTACATTGAAACCAATGCAGCGGTGGAACAACTACAACCCACCTTCCGCCCTTTGACTATCACACCGTAATAATTTTCGTCTTACACGAGTCTGAACTTCCTGCTGTGCAAAAGTTTCAGACCTTCTTGACACTCCCTGCGCTGAAGCAGCAGGGATTCTAAAGAAACTACCAAAAGGTAATTCTTGAAGGCGCTGTCAAAAC
>NZ_JAUBOS010000088.1:0-20404 GCF_036700365.1 Microcoleus sp. w2-18bC1 | reverse complement strand
AACTTATATTTAACTCGGCTTGAAGATATCGATCGCTCTTATTCTTGATGTGCGATCGATTATTCAGCAAGCCCTATGTAGATTTTCTATTCCCCTGATACCAATCGAGTACCTCTCTTCTTTTCTCAAGAGTCCCAATTTGCTTAAACAGATTCCACACCCCATCATGACCATCCCCCAAGCAGGTTATCGCTTCACTTTGAGGTTGCCTATTTACCCATGCCACTAAATCTGGATTATTTTGGAAAAAAGCTGCCCCTACAAAGGCGATGTACCTTAACCGCCTTATAGTTCCTCCAGATACTTTCTTCTCCTTCATGAGTTCTCAGTCTGACATTTCCTGCGTCTATACTCAATGCTTCTACTTGCTCCGTAGCTTGAGCCGAGGAGAATTCGTAACGCTCTAATAGTCGATGTTGTGTACTGTGCGGTACATAAATTCCTGTCAACATTTTGAGGTCTCTCTCGGCATTGGCAAAAGATTCATTTCCCACTAATAATAAACAACATTTTTCCAAATTAAAACTCAGACGACTTCCCTTCTTTATTCCCAGCCTTTGGGCTTGTTTACTCGATATAGTTATTTCTCCTACACAACTTTTTATGGTTCTTTTTCTACCCGAACCTTTTCCCCCCGCCGAGTGAAAAAAAAAACGCTAATTTCTGGTGCTACTGTCTCAATTAAATGTTCTCTCACACTCAGTTCTACGGATTCAAAGCTTTGTAGATTGTCTACTGGGGTATTCTTATAAAGGATCTCTGCTATTTCTTGGAGATTTATTTTGATCTTCTGCTGTTCTTCTGGGGTCATGCGAACTTGGATTATGGTAATTTATCTGCTTTCTATAGCAAGTCTATTTGAGTTGTGAATGTAGAACAACCTGAAACGCTTGTGATGATTGAATCGATTGTTTACAAATCAAATGGTTTTGCTATATTATGCCATCAGCTTAGCCAGACAATAGTCTGAGTATTTATACTGACTGCAAAAGTGGGATGCTCCCATACAACTCGCTCTAGAAAGACCGAGAACAGTATGGGTAGCAATTCAAGAAGTCGAGTTATCAAAATGCACAGGTAAGAAAGTAATAGCCATCGTCATGAATGCAGAGACTTTCGATACCGCGACTGAAATAGATTATTTGATGAGTAATTTTGACTTATCAACAGCTACAGAGGAGTGGATAGTAAAAACTTATTCACAAAGAAATTGGGTCGAAGTTTTCTATCGGGAAGCCAAGGGCTGCTTGGGGTTAAATGAATATCAAGTCAGAGATGAAAGCAGCCTTAAAAGACATTTTATTATGGTGTTTTGTGCCTACACTTTCATTTTGTGGCATACCTTAACAGGAGGATTAAGGCGCAGATGGGCAAACAAACCTTTAAACACTTTTACGCTATGCACTCGAAGCATTTCGGACAGCCATATCTTTTAGGTTTGTGAAATGGTTGAACCAAAATTGGGACGTATTCTCCGCTTATAAAGCCAGTTTAGGCTTTGTTTGGGCTTAAAATTTGTTTAAGTCCCGTTAGTTGCAATTTGGGGAAATATATCGGTTCTTCGATTTCCCATCCCATAGTCAGGAGTCTCGCTCACTCAAATGTCCGGGTGTTGAAATCCGCCAATGTCACTACCTGTCGTTTAACTGCGTCTATATCTATCATAGAAAGGATGTGAGAAATTATCGGAAACCTGTTATGGCGACAAATGAAAGTCAAATAAATCACATTTACGGTTCAGAGGATGCTCAGGGTATTTTACAGCTTGCGATCGCGCGGCGACAGGATGAAGGGGAATTATCCAGAGTGCAGCTTTTCGAGATTGCAGCGGAATTGGGCATTTCCGAACAGGATATTGTAGCGGCGGAACAGCAATGGTTAGCAACTAGAGGAGAATTTCAAGAAAAGCTGGTTTTTAACTCTTACCGTCGTCGCAAATTGCAGAAAAATGTGACAAAGTACGCAATTATCAATACTTTTCTAGTTTTGTTTAACCTAGCAGGTTCGCACGAGCTTTCTTGGTCACTGTTCATTTTACTCACGTGGGGCTTGGGATTGTCGCTGAATGCTTGGAATGTTTATCAAACTGAAGGGGAAGATTACGAAGAAGCGTTTCAGCGGTGGCGGTTGAAGAAACAAGTGGGAGAATCTATTGGTACTGTGACGAATAAGTTTATGAAGTGGTTGCAGTCGTGACTTGGTATGGTAAAAAACGCTATCGTCCTTTCTTTTACTTCACCTGGTGAAGTAATTCGGATTTTAACTCGTTATATCAATTCCGGTTATACCGGAATGATTGTTGACTGTTGACTGTAGAAGGAGGAGTCGAAAAACTGAATATGTGAGTGTTAACTGTTGACTCGATTTTATGATTCTGATGCAACCGGAAACGATGTTACTGGAAAGAATAATTGTTAAAATGTTTTCTTGAACCTATCCCAAAGCGCGATCGCCCTTTATTGAGTTACACAATGAAGGACACTGCAATGCCGTGTCCCTACAAATATCCCTCTTTTAGTCCCTCCCGCCAGTCGATCGCATTCTCTGGGCCCGAAAAACCTAACTTTCCTGGGGCAACTTTCCATTAACAGCATCTTTAACCACAGGATGAATTAAAGCAGATCGCAAACCTTGCCGAATTTCCGAACTCAAATACCGGCGCTGCAAAACCTGCCATTTTTGCCAAGCTGCATAGCGATTTGCGGCCAACAAACCAGCCAACTTCGGCAACTCTTTTTTCAGATCACGCTCGACAAAATCTGTCAGAAACTCGCCTAAAACTTCACTGTCTTGAATATCGCCCAAACATTCCTGAACAGCTTTCACATCTTCGACATAAACTTCGTAAGTCTCGCTGTAAAAATCTCCAAACAGATTCATCAAATAGCGAACTCGCTTAGCTTGCTTCCGCAAATCGTGCAGAATAGTTCCCTCGGCTGCTAACTTCTCTTCGACAGTCTCAGCATTTAAATCATCAACAACTTTAACTTTACCATCCTCATATTCCGTACCCAATAGCCAAGCCGGATGCAGGAAAAACTCACTGACTTGAGGTAACAGTAAATCTGGCAAAACCTCAGCAATTGGCAAATGTTCGATCGCCTGAAACTTCGGTTTTTCCAGCCAATCCTCGATCGACTGCTTCAGCGATTCGTAGCTTTTGTGCTCTAAAATCGCCCTCACCCCTTTCAAAGCCCGGTGGCGCTGTTTGAGCAAATTCAACAAAGCCTTATCCAAAACTTTCTGTTCGTCAGTGGGCAAATTCGGGTAATAGCGGTTTTGGAGACTTTCGAGCATCACATCCAAATCCCTGAGCGTTCCCAGAATCCGCCCCACCTTACCAATTTTACGTTCAGAAGCCTCTTTTGGCCAATCTAAAACCGGAGCAAAACCAGTCACAGCCGATCGCAAACGTCTCAATCCCACGCGCATTTGATGAAGTTCTTCCGCGTCTTTGTCTTTGATAACTTCAGCCTCGTGCGCTATACTTTTGCGGAAATATTTCTCAATCGCTCCAGATGCAGCGTCTCCGAGAGTTTTAACTTTTGCTGATGTTTTTACGTTCATGGCAGGTGTAGATTCCAGATCCCCGATTGACTTTAATTTGGATTTCAAGGCTTTGCTAATAAGGGGTTATATCCTAGCACACACTTTTAATTTTGGAAGCGCCACCACAATAAATCTTAATATAAAGTGCTTGACAATTTATACAAAATCAGAATTTAGCAATCTTCAATTCTTCAATCCAAAATCCAAAATCCAAAATCCAAAATCCAAAATCCAAAATCCAAAATCCAAAATCCAAAATCTAAAATCCAAAATCTAAAATCTAAAATCTAAAATCTAAAATCTAAAATCTAAAATAAAATGTCCCTCCCTCGCCCTGGAACTCATAAAAATTGGATTTCTGGCGCGCTTTTCCAAATAGGTTAAGATCGCTGCAAACCGATGTTTATTCGCCAAAGGGTGAGAGAGGGTGCGATCGGAGGACAAGTTTTAAATTAAATCAAACCCGCCCAGCTTGTCCGACTTCAATGAAGCAGTTTAGCCTTTCCAGTCTTTCTCAGATTGCGAGAGCACGTAGGTTGCTACATCCTCGATTTGTTCGGGCTTCAAGCGGCCGGCGAAAGCAGGCATAGCATTTTTGCCCTTAGTTACCTGAGTGGTAATAGCTTCCAGAGAATTCATGCCGTACTTCTCAAGAGCTTCCTTTTTCAAGGTTTTCATAGCCATAACCACGTTGCCGCCACCGATGTGACAAGCAGCACAGTTGGAGCTAAAGATTTTAGCTCCGTTAGCGGCATCTCCTGCCAAAGCAGGGCGGCCAAAGCCGACGGTAAAAATTGCGATCGCTAACAGGGCGATCGATAAGAGTCTTTTCAACGCAGTTCTCCTCTAATGGACACGCAAAGGGTGATTCTTTAGATATTTTACCTGTTAAAACAGGCGCGATCGCGCAGTCGTATCGCCTTCTTCCGAGTAATTTACCACTTTTTGGCAGTGGCAATTCAACTCTCAAAATTCTCGACGCCCCAGCCCGGAGCTTTCTGAGCAGCCCGGATCACAAAAGCAGCTAAATTTTCAATCTCAGCCTGTGGCATCCAGCTTTCCGGCACTTGGCGGCACCAAAAAGTCTCCTCAGTACCGTCATAAGTCATCGGTTCTCTCAGATACCCCACCAGACTATTGATGTTGTTGCGGGGAGGCGTTGCCCCCTTGAGATCAGACAAAGACAGAGATATCGTCGGATCAGGCAAATTAGCTCCTCCGACGTGACAATTCAAGCAATTTTGCTCGAACAATACCTTGCCCGCAGACAAATCCTGAGCCGAAAACAAGCGAGTATGTCCCTCAGAGTCCAACTCCAGAGCCACAGGTTCGCTGGCTTGTAAATACCTATTCACGTAAGAATCGGCAGCAGCCAAAACAGGTTGAGGAGCCAACAGCACGGGCAAAATAATTAACATCCCCAACAGAAAGCAGACAAAAGCACCACGACGCAGCATGAGGGACTACAACCTTTTGCGATAATCAATGAGCCGGAGGTAAATTTTAGATTTCAGATTTTAGAGCGAAAAACCACCAGCCAGCAATTATTGCCGAACTTCAGCCCTCTCCCAATCCAAAATCCAAAATCTAAAATCTAAAATCTAAAATCGATTAGCGAGCGCCTTTGCCACCAGCCCACTGCTTGGAGACAATTTTTGGCTGCAACAGAATGTGACCGGCAATCGCGTACAAATCGTCATCCGAGAGATTTCTCATCTCAGCAAAAATATCCGCGCTCTTCATGCTCGGATGCAGTTCCGAAATTTCCTCAAACCCGTCATAAGTGGTGGGATTTTTCATAAAGTCCACCAGCGACTCAATATTATTCCGGGGCGGGTTGGCCAAAGCCAGAGTTTCCGGGCTCAAATTCACGTTCGGGTCAGTTTTGGTCATGCCCGCAGCGTGACATTGAGCGCAAGCCGAATTGAACAGGCGTTTGCCTTGCTCAACTTGTTTGAGGCTCAGCACCACTGGAGTACCCTTGTCATTCAAAGGCAGAGTGCGAAGTTCAGGACTCAGTTCGATAGCCATCGCACTGCTGACAAATAACTGAAATGTCAAGAATACAGCGGTCAGAGCAATGAAATATCTTTTAAGCATGGTTCTCCTTAAAAAAATCCGGCAAATTATTGAACGCTAAGAGATCATACCTGGCAAACAGATTTGTGTTCAAAATTCCCTCTTTCTACAACAACTGGCGAAAGTTTGTGCAGCCATACCTTTAAAGGTAGAGGAATTTTGCGATCTAATCTGCAAGAAGTTTTGAGTCGCGCCTTTTTTCGAGAGTGGACATAATTGCCTTAACATCCTCCAAAGCCAAACGGGTTTGAGGGTGCTTGTAGGCAATTTCCAACTCATCGCACAAGCGGATAACTTCTTCAACAGGGACGTTGAAGTCCTCTGCTATTTCTGCGATGGACAGGTCTGCAAAACCCATAATTTTTAGGTCGCTGACAGGTCAAAATTGAGTTGACGGCTATTAACTGAAAGCCGGACAATTTTAGAAAGCGCTGTTAGCTTGTTCTGTTAGTTTGTTCTGAGATTTTGTTTGATCTATCGCAAGCTAACTAACCGCTAACTGCGACTAGGCATTTTTGCCCAGCCTAACTTCAGGGCCAATCAACTTCCGATCAATATCATCCCACTGCTGCGTCGTTATTACCAATAGCACTTGCGCGCGCGGGGCTCAAAAGCCGGTGTCTGCGTGAACGTCTCGTTACCAAACTAAATATTTTTGGTAGAACCCGGCTTTTTCGCAATTCCTCAGCAATTTCCCTCTGTGCCGGGACTCACCAACAGACAATCATCCGGCGCAGCAGCTTAGGGAGAAAGCTTGAAAGCGTGAGTCTGCGGGGGCAAAGCGTGGTTATCGCTGGCTTCTAGGGCGGGGAATTCCGAGCCTGCCAAGAAAGGCTGGGGCTGGTGGAGGCTGATGAGCTGACCGAGAGTTTTCTTTAATTGAGTCCGGGGTACAATCAAGTCTACAAAACCGTGGGCGAAGGAGTATTCGGAAGTTTGATAATTTTCCGGCAGCTTTTCCCGCAGAGTTTGTTCGATTACCCTGCCGCCCGTAAAGGCCACAGTAGCTTTTGGCTCTGCAATTATAATGTCTCCCAGCATGGCAAAACTGGCGGTGACGCCGCCGGTGGTCGGGTGGGTCAAAATCGGGATGTAAAGCAGTCTCGCTTCCCGGTGGCGTTCCAGAGCCCCGGAAATTTTAGCCATTTGCATCAAGCTGAGCATTCCTTCTTGCATTCTTGCGCCACCGGAAGCGCAGACAATGATCACGGACAAGCGTTCCCGCGTGGCGTGTTCGATGAGGCGAGTTAGCTTTTCTCCGACAACTGAGCCCATGCTGCCGCCGATGAACTGAAATTCCATGACTCCGAGGGCGACTGGCAAATTTTCGAGTTTGCCGATGCCTGTTTCTACGGCGTCTAGGTGGCCTGTTTTTTCTTGAAATTCTCGGAGTCGATCGCTATATTTTTTGCGGTCGCGAAATTTCAGGGGATCTGTGGCGTGCAGTCCTTCGTTAATGGGTACCCAGGTATTGGGATCGATCAACTGTTCGATGCGATCGTCACTGTAAACTCTGATATGATGCCCGCATTCCAAGCAAACCATTTGATTTGCTCGCAGGTCTTTGGTATAACTCAGGGCATCGCAAGCTTCGCATTTATTCCAAAGCCCGTCCGCAATTTCTCGTTCCGGCCGTTCTTGGGAGTTCGGTACTGATTTTCGTCGATTTGCAAACCAATCAAATAGAGACATTAAAACTTGGTAATTGTTAACTGTTAACTGTTGACTGTTGACTGTTGACTGTTGACTGTTGTTATTTGTGAGTTGTTAGCTGCTACCAATAACTAATAACTAATAACCCATAACAACTGACAATAAAGAACAGACTTGACTACTGAGTATTGTCCTCTTCAATGGGACTGATGAGGAGCGATGCTGTTCGCTGGTGTTCTGGAAGAACTTGCAGGGCTGTAGCACTTCCAGCACCCAAATAAGATGCTATGCCCAAGTCTACAATCCGGGCTGGGATTTCATGAGCTGCTAGGAGCTGCTGCATTAATTCCGCTTCCCAACGAAAGCTAGTGGTTTTAAGTGTAATCCAAGACACGGAACAATTTTACCAATTTTTGAGACAATATTATGTTCGATCGCGCCTGACTACCGGCAGATCAGAAACTAAAATTCGGGAAAAACAACTGCAAGTAAGTAGATAAGATCGCTTCGCCCCACAGAGCAGTAATTGCTGTACCGAGAGCCAGAAACGGGCCGAAAGGCATGGGTTGACGCCGATCGAGTAACCCGATAGCGATCGCCCCGCCACCAGCAAAAGCCCCGGCTATACAGGCAATAAATCCCGCTAGCAGCAAGTATTTCCAGCCCAGCCAAGCTCCCATCAAGGCGGCTAATTTGGTATCTCCAGCCCCCATAGCATTCTGCCCCAGCCCGATCGTCCCGGCGAGTCCGATCGCATCAAACAGCCACAACCCGACAACTGCTCCCGCGATCCCATCGAGTACCAGATAGTGTATCGAGTCGATCAAACTAAATGTCGGCCACCAACCTTTCGCCACCTGGAAAACCAATCCCAGCACCAAACCCGATCGAGTTAAAGAATTAGGCAAAGTCATTGTATCGCAATCAATCAAAGACAAAGCCAACAGCCAGCTAAACAAAGTCCAAAAACCAAGAGTTTGCACTGTTACGCCAAACCGCCAAAAGATTAGCAAAAACAGCAAACCCGTAGCTGCTTCCACCAGTGGATAACGGGCCGAAATCCGACTCCGGCAGTGATTGCAGCGTCCCCGCAGCCACAGCCAACCGAAAACGGGTATATTTTCGTAAGTTCTGAGTTGATTTAAACATTTGGGACAGCGAGAAGGAGGGTTGATCACAGACAAACCCGCAGGCAACCGATAAACTACCACATTTAGAAAGCTGCCAATAGCCGCTCCGACAATAAAGACGATCGCCATGACAAGGCAATTAAAGATAATTTCCATTAAGTTGACTGTTCACTGTTGACTGTTCACTGTTGACTGGGGTTATGTTGACTGGGGTTATGTATCACTTGTTACTTCTCAATAGTTAGTTGTCAGTTGTTAGAGCCTGTACGGTCAATTACCCATCATAAAAGGTATTAATAGTCAAGAAGGCAAGTTTTCATAAAATCCTGAAAACATGGCTCTTCACTAGAAACCTATTTTAGTGCGAGAGTTCGAGCGGACATAATATTAGTGACTAATTATCAATGCCCAATGCCCAATGCTCAATTATCAATTACCAATTACCACCAATGACCAATTAGCAATTAATACATTTGAGATTCAATTTCCTCAAAAGTAACAAAACGTTCACCGGGCAATAAAATCGGCTGCGAAGCAAAAATTATCTGGCCTCGATCGCTTCCTTGACTGACAACTACACCCGCCGGACGCTGCATCTGATCGGAATGCACTTTCAGATACATACCATAGGCAGAGCGAGCAGCTCGGATCAAATCGGGAGCTAGCAAGCTGTGACTTTCGGAAGTTTCTATAGTGGGTTCTGGGTTTGGCTGATATGGAGTCACTGGAAACTTATCATAATGGTATAGGTCGAGTTACTGGTGTGGGCTCTCGATCGATAGAACTTACCCTATTTTTTAAGAATAAACTTAGGTGGAAATTATTAATAGATTAACCTACAATCCTCCCTTGGCTGCGATCGAACTGCGACTGCGATCGCTCCTTTCGGCTCAACTGTACGCTGCTGCGTGGGTAGATCCTTCCCCGGCAACGCTCATGGGGGTTTTCGAGCACCTGCGAACTCTGCGCTACATCCTCCACGACTACGTACCGAGGCTCGTGTCCGAATCTCCGCCCAATCCGGGCGAGGTGCGCTACCAGTGGCAAACAGGCACCTTGCTGTTCACGGATTTGGCAGGGTTTACCTCGCTGTTGGAAGCGAATGCGACCCAGGGGCGCAAGGGAGCTGAAAGCCTGCTGGGCGTGATTAACGACTATTTTGCCTCGATGATTGAAATTGTCAGCAAATCGGGCGGGGATTTGCTGGAGTTTACCGGAGATGCGATGCTGGTGCAGTTTCTGTCAGGAGTTTACCAAGAGGATACAGCCAGGGCGGTGCGGGCGGGTTTGCGGATGCAGCGGGCGATGGCTGAATTTGCCAATATTGAAACGGCGCGGGGTGTTTTGTCTTTGAGGATGCGGGTGGGCATCCACTGCGGCCGCTATATTAGTGCTGACATCGGTACCCCGCTGCGGATGGCTCACGTACTGCTGGGGCATTCAGTGCAGCAAGCCAAGCAAGCTGAGGGTTCTGGAACTGTGGGGCGGGTGTGTGTGACGGAAACTGCTAGAGAGTCTTTGGGAGAGCAATTTCGTTTTGAACCCGGGAAACCGGGTTATTTTTTGGTGGCGGACGATTTCACGGACGATCGACTCGGAGAGTATGATATCACTTTGACTGGGCGGCGGATGCCGAGTTCGGTCTTGCTCGATCGCAGCGTGGCGGGCTTGGTAAAAGAAATCGGGGAAGCTGTGAATCGGCTTGAACCCCTTGCTAGTTATATTCCCAAAACTATCCTGAGACTGCTGGTGGAAAATGCAGACAGGCGGAAAATTCCGCCGGATTTTCCTGAACCGACGGTGATGTTTGTCAACTTGATTGGTTTACCGGAGTCTGTGGACAAAGCTTCGCTGGAGGAAGAAGTCAATCTGATAGTGGCTTTTTCTCGGGTGTTTGCGTCGATTGATGCTGTAGTCTCAGCTAAAGGGGGCGTGTTGCAAAAAGTAACGGCGCACTTAGACGGTTCGGATATGCTGATTTATTTTGGCGTACCTGACGCTCACACAGATGATGCCAGCCGCGCGGCTAGTGCGGCGATTGCAATCCGAGATCTGATTGTAGGTTGGCCTCTGGTAATTATCGCGGGTGAAGAAGTAAAAGTAAGCTGTCAAATTGGGCTGTCGCGGGGGCCGGTGTTTGCTGCTGAGGTTGGGGAACCGCGAGGGCGTAGGGAGTTTAATATCCTCGGCGATACGGTGAATACGGCGGCTCGGTTGATGAGCAAGGCGGGGGAAAACCAAATTTTGATTGCTGAAAGGGTGTATGAGTCGATCGAGCTAAACTTCATTTGCGAGGCTTTGGGATCTGTTGCTCTGAAGGGGAAATCTGCTCAAACTCCGATTTTTGCTTTGCAAGGTGCAAAAGGGGAGAAGGGGAAAGCGGGCGTTTAAATAACTTTGCTGGGTAATAGTTGTAGAGGTTTTATGGTTCACAAAGGCAAGTACAGTACAACCGCTTTCCACTGTGACTACTAAATGTTATTTTTATAATTTTTTAGGATACATCACAAGAAAAACCGCCACTTCGTCAGATAAGTTCCGGTTGCATCGGAATGATTTAACCGCAGAGAACGCAGAGAACGCAGAGGGAGATCCCAGAGAGATGAATAATTCCGATGAGGGGCGGAATTAATATCACTCGCATAGACTAAACTCCGATCGATACTTCACAGTTCCGCTGCACTCCTGCAAAGCTCCACTTTCTAACTCCAAAACCATAAAAGCCTCATCGGGCACATCGTATTCACATTTTAAGCTCTTTCTACTAGCAGGAATGAACCCAAAAC
The DNA here is from genome assembly GCF_036700365.1 of Microcoleus sp. w2-18bC1. Classification (NCBI taxonomy): domain Bacteria; kingdom Bacillati; phylum Cyanobacteriota; class Cyanophyceae; order Oscillatoriales; family Microcoleaceae; genus Microcoleus; species Microcoleus sp. w2-18bC1. The sequence continues at coordinate 9,207 of NZ_JAUBOS010000088.1, read as the reverse complement.
GCGGATAGAAATCTGGATGACCCAGCACAACCACTGCCTGAAATCCCGATCGCGCGCACTCTTTTAAACCTTCCCGTATCAGTAGCGTTCCGATACCTTGCCGCTGATAGTTGGGTAGAACTGCGACTGGCGCTAACCCCAGAATCGACAAATTCCTCGAACATTTTCCTTCGACGACAACCGGACTGAAGAAAATGTGTCCGACAATGCGATCGGATTGTACCGCAACGAAGGAAAATGTAGATGCAATTCCCCGCAATCGATCGACTAAGTTAGCCTCATTTTCTCGCCCGAATGCCGCAATATTAATGTTGCGAACAGCTTCTACATCTTCTGGCTTTTCGGTACGGATATCCATAGCTTAGGAATGAGAATTAAATAACTTCCACTCTTGAAAGTGGGATGGGCATCCCGCCCCTCCAAAAAGGACGGGCGGGACGCCCATCCCACAATAACAATTAAAATTGTAAGTTATTTAATTCGCGATCCTTAGATTAAGTGTTGTGCAGCCGCTCTGGCAGACGAATTACTACAGAAACTGTTTCTATCTTGCGATCGCGATCTTAATCAAATTATAGCGCCCCTGAATGCTTTTTCCTCTTTTTGAGTTATATATTTTTGGCAATTAATTATACAACGACTTGCAGATCAATGCCAAATCGTCGCCAAAGTCGATCGCTTCCAATCTTCACGCCCGATGCGGAACCGCTTAAATCTCCTTATTGCGGTACAAGCTGACTGGAAGACAATCGCTTAATGCCCTCCATCGCTGTAGTTTCTCCGGCTTTGTCACCGCCCTCACGAGCAATTTTTAAAGCTTCCTCGTAGGATTCGAGAGCTTGAGCATTTTGACCGAGACTTTCATGAATTGCGCCCATATTGTTGAGCAAGCGTCCGATACTTGTCTTGTCACCGATTGCTTCTAACATCGGTATTGCTTGCTGAAAATAAATCAGCGCTTGAGTATCTTTGCCGAGTTTGCGAGAGGTAAGTGCCATGTTGTTGAGGAGGCGGCCGACGCCAGCCCGGTCTCCGATTTCCCGGCGAATTGCTAAAGCTTGGTGGTAAAATTCCATCGCTCTATTAAAGTCGCCGATGTTGTAGTAGACGCCGCCCATGTTATTGAGGGTACGGCCTAAATCGCGCCGATCGCCGGCGGCCGTGCGAATCGTCCGCGCTTGCTGGTAAAATTCGATCGCCTTGGCGTAATCTGCCTGTTCTGCGTACACGGCCGCGATGTTGTGGAGGGATTCTCCAATTTCAATTTGGTCGTCGGTAGTTTTGGCCAGTTCCAAAGCTTCTTGGTGCAGTTTCATCGCTTCGGAAAAATTGTCCCCAATCCGGTTGACGAAACCTATGAGATTGAGAGTGCGCGCGGTACGACGCCCTCCGCTGATTTCTCGGTGAATGACTAAAGCTTGCTGCAGAACTTCCAAAGCTTTGGGCCTCAAACCCATTTCGCCATAAACTTCCCCCATATTATTGAGGGTTTCTCCGATTCCCGGTTTGTCGCCTAGTTGCTTGCGAATTGCCAAAACTTGCTCAAAATTCTGGATTGCTTCTCGAAACAAACCCTCGCGGTGCTGTTTTACTGCTGTTTTAAAGAGTTCGTCTGCTTGCATTTTGGGGTCTGTTGCCTGAGCGAACTCGCTCGCTTGGGTGCGCCTCGCATTTATAATTGGGGCATAAGCGCGGGCGTCTGAAATTGCCAGCAAGCTGAGTGCGGGCGATAAGACAATACTTATAGCTGCGAGATAGCTGAAGTGGTAAGAGCGGCGGTGCACCGATCGAGTCCTCCAATAGCTAAGTGATAACTATTAAGATAGAGCTTTTTGGGGTGTTCCTGCCAATTTTTTTCTCAATTTCTAGGTTCTAACTGGGTTTTTGTCTTGCCAGACGGCCATAATCAGCGGCATATTGTTGAGAGCGGATATGACAGCAAAGTTTTTGCTGGGTGGAAGCGATACTTTTTCAGAACTTTGCAAGATGATGTCCTGTTGGTCAATCGTGATCCAAGCAATTCCTGACAAAACTTGAATTTGTCGATGAGTTTGAGGCAATCGGTATACCTCGTTTTCCATCAGAATAATGCGATCTGGCGCTGCACATTCGGAAGATATTTGAAGCATAGCATCTCCTACTTGCTAATTGGTAATTGCTAATTGGTAATTGCTAATTGGTAATTGCTAATTGGTAATTGCTAATCGAGGGCTGTATTTCACTTCTTTTCCACGCAACCCACACACTACTATTGGCAATAACGCCGATCGAGCCAAGCGCGCATTTCATCATCCGTCGCCACGCAGGTAGAACGACCAGTCGCCCGATCGCAACCGTGCCACCAAGTGTTACCATAGCGATCGCACGTCTGCCAAATTCTCAGTTCGTCCTCACTCGAAATGAGGTAGAGCAAAAACTGCCCAATTTTTTTTATAGCTAAAAAGAGAGATAGCCCTTTATGTTTTTCGGATGGGTTAGCTCGATCGGCTATCCAAAAAAACATCATTATTCGGGGGTTGATTCGACTTTTGTAAGTAGACATAGCCAACACCTTAAAGTGATAAATCCTACACAAACTGCACCCATAAAATTACAAGAAATAGCTTTTAACTGCAATAATTTCATCGCAATTACAGCACAATATGGTTGTCGTGCAATTTCTGTAAAAGTCTATCTGTTACCTGATAAATTAACTTTAACTCTCAGGCAATTGACAATCAAAGCATTACTTGCATAGGTTGTATGAATAAAATCGATATATCGAAGCCCTTGTGACAATTTGGGTACTACTGGCACAAACGCTATGAACGAAATCAATACGCGACGGATGAAACTCTCTCAGATTCAAGCTTTGATAGCTGTAGCAGACTGTGAAAACTTTAGCGAGGCGGCTTTGCAATTGGAACTGTCCCAATCCGCAGTCAGCCACGCCATCGCCTCTTTAGAAACAGAATTGGGAGTGCAACTGTTCCACCGGGGGCGACACGGTGCTCAACTGACGCCGGTGGGGGAAAGGGTAGTGAGTCACGGGCGTCAAATAGCCTGCGCCTTAGAAAGAATGGTCAAAGAAGCGGATTTAGAAAAAGGTTTGCAGGGAGGCCAGGTACGGATAGTTACTTTTCGGAGTGTCGCAACTCATATCCTACCGGGTATTATTGCTAAATTTCGCAGTTGCTTTCCCAAAATTACGGTTAGCATTACCGAAGTTTATTATACCCAAGCTGTGGAAGAGGCTTTGCGATCGGGCAAAGCAGACATCGGTTTTGTCTCTCTTCCCATCTCCGATGAATTTGAAACTAGGGAAATTTTGCGGGACAAATATTTGGTTTTGCTGCCGCCGAAGGCGCAATGTAAAAGTGCTAAGATTACGTGGGAAGAATTAGCGAATTATCCGCTGATTTTGCAGCCGATAGAAAATGCTTGTTCGATACCGCTTCGTAAGTATTTGACAACTGCAGATTTTCCCATAAATATCGGTTACGAACTCAGCGAAGATTCAACAATTGTCAGTATGGTGATGCAAGGTTTGGGTGCAGCTATTCTGCCCCGTTTGGCCGCGGAACCGATACCATCTTCGGTGAAAGTTTGCAGTTTACCGGCGGATTTTGAGAGGGTAATCGGGGTTGCTGTTTTGAGGGATGGGCTGTTAATTCCGGCCGTGTTTGCGTTTTTGGATTTAGTTAAAAGTGCTCCAGAGGTTGATAGTGAGGGTGACTTTCCGATTAATCCTTCATGAGAAACCTCAGTCAGTTGTTATTGGTTATTGGTTAGATGGGGATTTTGTTACCGCCGATATCAGCAGATGAACACAGATGAACGCGGATGGCATTTTATCTGAGTTCATCTTCTGTTAAAAAAATGGCATAAAATAGTACGATCGCTGATTGCCTATTTCATACGTTTTGCAACAAGACTAGAACTGTCGCCTTGGTGGAATTTGATTCGACCGTCTACCGAGTTTTTATCCTTTAATTTGAGCCAACCGCTACCAGATGCAGGATCGTTCTCATCATTACCGTCCCATGTAAACTCAAATCGCTGATCCTTTCCATCTTTTACGACTTCGCCGTCAATGTCACCTGATACTAAACCGAATTGAAATTCTCCTGAACCTGCTTCATCAATCTCGATATAGGCTTCAACTTCCATGTCCAAGTAATCACTATCCCACATGGCCATCTCTGTGATCCGCCATGTACCGCTATATTGCATTGCTTTCATCCTCCACTTGTATTAACGGAACAAAACCAATATAGTCGAAACAGTGACGCTCAAGCAGTACGCAAACGCTCAATATCTCGGATCGGCGGCGCACCAAACATACGAGAATATTCGCGGCTGAACTGTGAGGGGCTTTCATAACCCACCTGATAGGCAGCATTTGCCGCATCGGAGTTTTCGGCAAGCATCAGGCGACGTGCTTCTAATAGTCTTAATTGCTTTTGATATTGAAGTGGACTCATCGATGTCACTTCCTTGAAATGGTAATGGAAAGATGAAGGAGACATATTGGCTTGTCCTGCCAAATCCTCAACCCGCATCGGTTTTGCAAAATCAGTTTTAATCAGTTTGAGCACCTCAGCGATGCGCTGCATATTGCTGCCAGATGTTGCGATTTGGCGCACAGCTTCGCCTTGCTCACCCATTAAAAGACGATAATAGATTTCGCGGATAATCAGCGGTGCCAGCATCGGGATATCCTGCGGCGTATCCAAAAGTCGTGTCAGTCTGAGGGCGCAATCGAGTAATGGTGCATCGGCATTGCTGACAAACAAACCTCTGACAGAGTTTTCTTTCTTACTGGCGCTTGGACTGGTTTGGGCAGTAATAATGTCACAGAGTTGGCGTGGGTCTAAATTCAACTTGAATCCTAAATACGGCTTGTCTGGAGTGGCCTCTACAATAAATCCACTCAGAGGTAAATCAACTGAGATCACAAGATATTGAGCCGCGCCATAACGATAGGTTTCCTCACCCAGCAACGCTTCTTTTTTGCCCTGAACGATGATGCCGAGAATAGGTTGATAGACACCGTGCAGTGCGGCGGTAACTGAAGATTCTCGCGTAAATTCCAGCTTATCTATAGCTGTTTTATGAAAACCGTTCCCCTTGCCTTCAGTGTGTCGAGTTACTAATGCCGCCAATTCTTTACATTGATTAGCGATCGCATCTTGATTTATTACTTGGTTGATTATTTCAATCGCCATGTGGTTTTCTCGACTAATTTAATCATTATCTTTTAAGCATTATAGAACATCTTTATCCATTCATAAAATCTTGCTTTGGAGGATTAGGCAATAAATTGCGAGGTCTGTGTATTCAAAACCCTTGCTTTTACTCATAGGATGAACACATCTGAATGAAACAGTAAAAGGATAAGGCAATGACGAAAGACAAGACAAAAATCGCATTGGTAACAGGGGCGAGCCGAGGACTTGGCAAAAATACCGCTTTGACCCTTGCCAGAAAAGGAGTCGATGTCATCGTGACATATCACAACAGCGAGGAGGATGCCCAAAATGTCGTATCTGCGATCGAAGCGATCGGGGCTAAAGCTGTTGCACTGCAATATGTTTCTTTAATTAAAATCAACCTCACTTCAAGGAAAATATTAGCAAATCTATAAGGGAGGCAAAATCATGAACAAGCAATTTTTAACTTTCACCGTAGCGGGAGCAATATTTATGGTTTCACCTACCCGATCGCCAGAAACAGTTCTACAACCTTCTGAAACAATGACACGCCAAGAGCGGGGCGAAAAAGTTCTGAATAGTTTGTCAGGTGGAAAAGGTTTGCCGCCGCATTTTGTTCAGCTTCAAAAAGATTTCCCAGAACTTGCTGACATGACGCTCAAATATTCCCTAGGCGATATCTGGGCTCGTGAGGTGCTAGATAATAAAACCCGCCAGCTTATATCACTTGCAGGGTTTGCGGCACAAGGCACAATGCCGCAATTCAAAGTTCACGCTCAATATGCCTTGAATTACGGTGCTACGCCGGAAGAACTGATGGAAGTTATTTATATTACCACAGTGACTTCCGGCTTTCCCCGCGCCTTGATTGCAGCAGGAACTCTCAAAGAGTTGTTTCAGGAAAATAATATCAAGTTCCCAGTAACATCACAAAAATAGGAGATATCAATGTCAAACTTAAATGGAAAGGTTATTATCATCACTGGAGCGAGTAGCGGAATTGGTGAAGCCACTGCTAAATTGCTTGCTAAAAACGGCGCGCGAGTGGTTTTGGGTGCACGTCGCACCGATCGCCTAGAAGCGATCGCCAAGGACATTCGTGCGGAGGGTGGAACAGTCGAATACCAGGCTCTCGATGTCACGCAACGCAGTCAAATGGAGGATCTCGTTCAATTTGCCCAGAGCAAGTTCGATCGGGTAGATGTCCTGATTAACAATGCTGGCATCATGCCTCTATCCGCACTCGAACAACTGAAAGTTGAGGAATGGGATAAAATGATTGATGTCAATATCAAAGGTGTTTTGTACGGCATCGCGGCGGCACTTCCTGTCATGAAAGCACAAAAATCTGGTCAGATTATTAATCTTTCCTCGATCGGCGGACACGCGGTTTCTCCTACTGCTGCTGTTTACTGTGCTACTAAATTCGCCGTTAGAGCCATCTCAGAAGGCTTGAGACAAGAAGTTGGGGGCGACATTCGGGTGACGGTGATTTCTCCTGGAGTAACGGAGTCTGAGTTAGCCGAGAGCATCACTGATGAAACTGCAAGATCGGGAATGCAAGAATTCCGCAAAATAGCTATTCCTGCTGCTGCGATCGCGCGATCGATTGTATTTGCGATCGAACAACCTGACGATGTTGATGTTAGCGAAATTATCGTCCGACCAACAGCCAGCCCTTACTAAGTAGGTCAATTTAATTAAATCTAAAAGGCGAGGGTTATTAGATACCCAACTTCTTTAAAAAGTCGGGTATCTGGGGATTATGAGTTTTTATGAGGACTTAGTTAGCTTACCAATTCCCATTGCCAATTCCCAATTTTCCCTTACACAATTTAAAACTATTCCCCGTATCTCTGCCGCAAAATAAATTCAGCTAGTGCTAAATCTACGGGTGTTGTGACTTTCAAATTCGTCTCTTCTCCCTCCACAATTTGCACTGGTAAACCGCATTTTTCAAACAAAGCCGCATCGTCGGTAACTTCCCAACCTTTTTGTCGCCCTGCTTCGTGACACTGCTTTAACAATTTCACTTCAAATCCTTGGGGAGTCTGGGCCGCCCACAAATTGCTTCTGTCTGGGGTGTCTCGCACGATCCGACGCTCATCTACGACCTTAATCGTATCCTTGACCGGGACGGCAACAATCAAGCCCGGACAGGTCAAGAGGGCCTCTGCTGATCGATCGAACAATTCAGCAGTTGCCAAACACCTCGCGCCGTCGTGAATCAACACTCGATCGGCATTGGGCGGCAAAGCCTGCAAACCGTTGTAAACTGACTCTTGCCTGGTGGCGCCACCTTTAATCAGTTCCACGGGCTTAACCAAAGATAAATCGCTCAGAATGGCTTTAAAATCAGGAAAATCGTCTGGCTGGCCCATGATACCAATCCAGCTAATGTGCTGCGAAGCTTCAGCAGCAGCCAAAGTCCAACTCAGCAATGGTTTAGAGAGCAAAGTCAGCAGCAGTTTGTTCCGCTGACTCCCCATCCGTCGCCCCGAACCCGCCGCAGGAATTAATAAGTGCATTTACTAACCGTTTTTAACCCAACTAGATATATATAATAAGAGCGTCCTGTACTTTTGAGTCAGTTGTTTAGCTGTCAGCCAGTAGCTTTTAAGGTCTAGAAATACTATAAGCTGATAGTTGAGAGCCGATCTCTGAGAGCTACCTCGATCAATAATAGCCCGATCGTTTATGATGCGAATACTAGCACTTGTCCCTGGCGGGATTGGCGACCAAATTTTATTTTTCCCCACTCTTGATGACCTCAAGCAGTCTTATCCCGACGCGCAAATTGATGTCATCGTGGAACCGAGGGCAAAGGGTGCTTACCGAGTCTGCAAATCCGTCAAAGAAGTCTTGACGTACAATTTCAAAGACCGCAACGCTATGGCAGATTTGGGCAATTTACTGGGCGTAATTCGCGATCGCGAATACGAAGCAGTTATTTCCCTCGGCCAGCGGTGGACTGTAGGGCTGCTGCTGTGGCTGACCGGCATTCCGCAGAGAGTTGGCTATTCTGGAACCAACGGTGCTCGATTTCTCACTGCTGCTGTACCGCTGAAAACTGAACAGTACGCCGCTTCAATTTACCACGATTTGCTGCAAGGATTTAACATTACAAATCCTTGTCCGGTGATCGCAATTAATGTACCAAAACAGGACATTCAGTGGGCGGAAGCCGAACAGCAGCGGTTGGGCGTAAAAGAAAGCGGTTACATTCTAATTCACGGCGGTTCGAGTCAATTAGCTGTGTCTAAAGGTATTGACAAAATTTACCCTACAGACAACTGGAAGCAAATCATTGAAGATTGTCAGCAGCGGCAGCCGAATTTGCCCGTTGTTGTTGTGAAAGGCCCCGAAGATGCAGACTTCGTGACAAAGTTAGTCGAGTTATGTCCAAATGTAAAAGTTATCTCGCCGGATGATGTCGGCAAGTTGGCGGCGACTATTGCTGCTGCTAATTTGATGATATGTACTGACAGTGCGCCGATGCACTTAGCTGTGGCGGTTCAAACTTATACAATAGCTTTGTTCGGGCCGACTGAACCGGCGAAATTGTTGCCAAAGAGCGATCGGTTTTTGGGCATTAAATCTCCTACTGGCAAAATGGCAGACATCTCTCCTCAAGATGTTTTAAAGAAGGTTTGGGGCGGCTAAGAACTAGGATATCTTAGCTGGTTCCCAGGCTGTGCCTGGGAACCCATATCTAGAGGCTCTGCCTCGCTTATCGGGCTTTCACAGGAGGCGCAGCCTGGGGACGAGGAATCATTTTCGGTAATTCCTCTTTCGCTCTTCGTTTTTCAACAAGCTCCATCATCTGCTGTAATTCCTTGAATGGTTAGGCAAACAATCTATTTTAGAATGATGAGTTTACCTAAATTTGCATTTCTTCTCTTCAGTCCGCGTAGGCGGACTTTATTTGTGTAGACGCGATTTCAAGAGACTGTTGGCGAATTAAAAAAGGGTGAAACCAAACATCCCATAATCATGGAAAAAAAACTACAATGAG
>NZ_JAUBOS010000087.1:0-20419 GCF_036700365.1 Microcoleus sp. w2-18bC1 | reverse complement strand
TTTAGCAGGCATTCACTTTGTCTGAATATCATTATGTTATATTATACCACTATGCGTTTTAAATGCACAACAGCTTACCATCACAACGGAATACGCTTAAAACAGCTTGCGATGATAAGTCTTTCAACTCGGTTGTCACCTCGTCAGCTAGGAGTAGAACCAGCAACTGGTTTATACTTTCAAGGAGTAAGATTCACGAAAACCCGACCATTAGCAGGGTTTGATCTTGCCTGTAAATAGAAACGCAACTATCAGGGATCTAAACTTAAAGACGCGCAAGTTTATTCTCACAGATTTAGGCTCGTTGTCACTAGAGAGCGATGGTTACAGCCAGCGCATGGCAATTGAATAAAGGTTCCGAAATGGTAAAGCCCGATGTTACAATGCGGGAAGCAACTAGCTTAAGGAGAAGCCAAATCATTCAAATAATTTTGTTAATAACCATCGCCTAAACTTGTGCTGTACTTAAATGCGCTAAAATTCATAAAATGCCGATATCAAAATATGTATACCGCCCTCTCAATAACAGACAAAAAATATCGCAGACGGAGTACATGAAGGCGTTGGTTGAGATGGAGACCCCTGGGTCAATTATCTGGCTCAATATTCAGTAGATGTGCAAGAGTTAATGAACCTAACTCCAAATAAACTTTGCTTTTCTCAACAGGGTATACAACCTGCCACCCTTATTTAGTCTAGTTCCTAGGCCTCTTTGTCACACTCCCAGATGAGTCAGTTACAATAGTTCTAACACTTTGGGGTAAAATGGCTGGAATCGTAGATTTTTCCTGAGTTGTGACTTGGCTCAAACCCTAATTATGCCGGTGACAACCAAAAACTGTCCGAAGTATTGAGTGAGTTACACAAATGAAACTGTGAAATCAGGTATCAGAATTAATGAACCTGCGGTTGATGAAGAAACTAACTTACATACAACTCAATTTGGGATAATTGAGCAATTGCATAAATGTAGATAAACTTTGAAATTAGAGAAAATTAAAATGAAATCTTTCAGCAGAAAACTTGGTTTGGTAGAAATGTGGATGGCGCTAGGCCATGATCTGGGAGGTGGGCTAATTGTAAATGTTGTCTCTCTGGAAGGGATTTTAACACCGGATGTTGTTCAACAAGCTCTTGAATTAGTCCAACAGCGTCATCCCATGCTCCAAGTTTACATTGTTGAGTCTGAGGATGGATTATATTTTCAATCGACAGGCATAACAGAAATTCCCGTACAAGTTATCTACAAACAAGATGAAAATGAAGCAATTAAAATTGCTGAAAAAGAACTACATACAAAATTCACACCAGGGAAAAATCCTCTGTGTCGTTTAACTCTTTTGTATTCTCATCAACATCAAAATACCTGTGAAATGATTATTACCTTTCATCATGGAATTGTAGATGGCATATCATGTATGCGCTTTATTGATGATTTGTTATTTTATTGTCAGGCAATTAAAGAAGGAGAGAATATATCTCAAGTAGACTCACTAGAATTTCTTGCTCCCATAGAAAATGTACTTACTTATAATATTCCCACTCAACACCCAAGAGAAAATCCTCAACTCGCAAATGAACAACAAACTCTGCCACCACAATTAATTATTGAACATCAAGCATCCGCAAATGAACGTTTGACTCGGATGCTACCGCGAATGCTTAGTCAAGAAAAGACTAAGATACTAATTGATAAATGCAAACAAGAAAAAACCACTGTGCATGGTGCTATGTGTGCGGCAATGCTATTTGCTGCTGGTAAATTACTATCAATAGATACACAGGCAAATTTCTCCTATGGTTTACCTGTAAATTTGAGAAAATATTGTGAGCCTGAAATCACAGACCAAAATCTAGGTTGTTTTATATCTGTGCTGGGTTTTAATCAGTTAGTTGAGCCAAATACATCTTTTTGGGATTTAGCTAGAGAATGTAAATCCCGAATACATGATTCTTTAATTAGCGGTGTCCATATAACTAGACTACTACAAAGTAAATTACGTAATCTTGACATGGATACCATCAAGAAACTCGTTATTAAGTCTATAGTGAGTAAAGAAGATACTATGGGAAGAAATAATCTTTTTTCAATTTCCAATAGAGGCAAATTTAAATTTCGAGATCAAGCCGATAAGCTAAAGGTTAAGGAATTATACTTTGCGACTCCTCACCATATTAGTGGTGATTGTTTTTGGTTAGGTGTTCTCACGCTAAATGAGCAGTTATTTTGCAATTTTATTTATGTACAGCCTGTAATAAGCGATCGAACAGCACAGTTATTTGCTGATGATGTGATAACAGTCATAGAAAAAGTGTGTATCAATCAAAAGACGACTTTAACAAGGTTGTGTGAGTCAGTGACACAAAATTAAATCCTCTTTATTTCGGAAAATTATTGGACAAATATCTAATTTTACTTTATAGTATATATGTCAAAAAAATGGAATAGTCAAATAATATGAACTGGGACAATAACTCAATTGTAATTTATTCCAATTTTCCCTTTTATCTCGAAGATTGGTCTCCTCTATCTGTGAATAAAGGTATTGGCGGAAGTGAAGAAGCGATTATTTACTTAAGTCAAGAATTAGTTAAATTAGGCTACCAGGTTACTGTTTTTAATCGCTGCGGTGATATGGAAGGGGAATATAAGGGAGTAGTTTATCAGTCAGTTGATAAATTCAATACCGAAGATAACTTTAATGTCTTAATCTTTCATCGTGTTTGGACACAACCTATGTGTATGAAAGTGAAAGCCAGAAAAACTGCTGTCTGGATGCACGATAACCCGCAATTATTTCCTCCTGTAGAAGAGTCTACGCGATTGGAATTTCTGGCAAGTTTTGACAAACTTTTTATGTTGTCAAATTTTCATAAATCTCTGCTGCCAGACTGGATTCCTGAAGACAAGATTTTTTTAACAACCAATGGGATTAATCTCGAAGATTTCAATTTAACAGGAATTGCTAGAAATCCCAAAAGGCTAATTTCGATTAGTGATTATGCAAGAGGTATTGAAAATTTACTGACTCAATGGGATCAAGTTCTCAAAGAAGTGCCCGATGTTGAATTACATATTTTTTATGGTTGGCAAGGAATTGATGCTTTAATTAATTCACCTTATATTGAGAAATTTCCATACTTACCAGATAAAAAGCAAAAACTTTTACAACTTTTCGAGCAAAAAAATGTCTATGAACATGGCAGGATTGGACACAAGGAGTTAGTGGAAGAATTATTCCAATCAGGGATCTGGGTTTATCCTTGTCATACTGCGATAGAAATTTTCTGTATTAGTGCTTGGAAAGCACAAGCCGCTGGTTGTGTTCCTGTGGTGACAACTTATGCAGGTTTAGATGAAACTGTGAAATCAGGTATAAGAATTAAGGGGCCTGCTGGGGATGAGGAAACTAATAATGCTTTTATTGCAGCAGTGATAGACTTGCTAAAAAATCCTGAGAAACAAGAATCTTTAAGGCAGGAAGCATTAGCTCTTAAAGATTCATTTGGCTGGGATAAAGTCCCTCAACAATGGCATGAGGAGTTTATATCCGCTGGCTGAAATTAAGTAGCAAATAATGAATCAACTACCCGCATTTTGAATGTGGTTCAGGGTTCAGGTGATTAAGCAGACGTACCATACAACCGCTATCTTTAAGCCATCAAGATAGTAAAAATGTCCTGCTTATTTACCATTTTTTTGACGAAATGGATCGAAACCAGCCACTTCTGCCAGCGTATAAAGCGGGCGACCTTTCACCTCCTCATAAATCCGCCCTATATACTGGCCCAAAATTCCAATACTCACCAACTGCACCGCACCCAAAAAGAAAACCGCCATAATCACAATTGTCAAACCCGTTAATGCCGAACCCGCAGAGAAAAGACGCCAATACAAAACCAAGAAAGCCATCAAAACAGACACGAAAGCCGAAAATAAACCCAAATAAATCGACAGTTGCAGAGGAACTTTTGAAAAAGACACTAAACCGTTCATCGCCAAAGCAAAAGATTTACTGAAGGTATACTTAACTTCGCCAGCAAAACGCGGATCACGTTCAAACTTAACCGCTGTTTGTTTAAAACCAATCCAAGCGCGCAATCCCCGAATGTAACGATTGCGTTCTGGCATGGCGTTGAGTACATCCACTACGCACCTATCCATCAAACAAAAATCTCCGGTATCTATGGGAATATCAACATCAGCAAGATTCCGCAAAATGCGATAATACATATAAGCCGGCAACCGCTTAAACCAACCTTCTTGACGCCGTTGAGTGCGTTGAGCGTAAACAACTTGATAGCCCTGCCGCCACTGTTCTACCATATCTATAATTAGCTCTGGCGGGTCTTGCAAATCGCCGTCCATGATGACTACAACTTGACCTCTAGAAAAGTTCAAACCAGCAGTTACAGCTATTTGATGGCCGAAATTGCGAGCAAAACTGAGGTAACAAATTCGTGAGTCTTTTTCGTGCAATTCTCGCAAAAGTTCGAGAGAGCGATCGCGACTGCCATCATTGATTAAAATTAATTCTACTGGGCCGTCCATTCGATCCATCACCGCACTAATTCGCCGATACAATTCAGCGAGATTTTCTTCTTCGTTATAGATAGGAATTACCAAGGAATACTTAGGTGTATCGTTCATTGCAGTTTCTGTTTCAAAATCGGCTTTTCAACCGTTAAATCAAAAGTTTCTTTTTCCAAAAACACCCTGGCTGCTTCACCAGAGAGGTTCGGCAGGTAATTTCGCTCTTTGAGCCAGACAACAGCAGCCCACCAAATAGTCGCGTACCAACACTTATCTATTTTCTTAAATACGAAAAATAAAAGATACCATAAGACTGACACACGCCCAGCGAAAACATCTGTTATCATAGATGTTTAGTCAGACTATAAAAATTACAATCATAACCCATCGATTCAAAATTGCATGACAAATTCCAATTATCTTTGGCAAGCAAATCAAGACTTAAGCGAAGCTTGTCTGCAACATCCCTTTGTCAAAGGCATTGCTCACGGCAGCCTCCCCCAAAATAGTTTTGCATATTACGTTGCACAAGACGCATTTTTTCTGGGAGCCTTCGCTCGCGCTTATAGTATCGCTGCGGCAAAAGCACCCGACTGGGGGGGGTTTGAAATTCTCCACAATCTCGGTAGTGGCGTTTTAGAAGAACTTCGTTTGCATCAAGGATATGCAGCCAAATGGGGGGTAAACTTACAAGAGGCAAAACCGGGAATCGCTACCCGCCGCTACACAGATTTTTTATTAGCGACAGCCTGGGGGAGTGGTGTAGGTTTGACAGTAGCCGCCATGACTCCTTGCTTGCGGTTGTATGCTTTTTTGGGACAGCAGCTAGCTACAGGTAATATACCGGAACACGCCTTTAGCGACTGGATTTCCACCTATAGCAGCCCGGATTTTGAGATTTTAGCAAAACGCCTGGAAGGTTTGGTCGATCGCTACGCAGATGCTGGGCCAGAAGTAGAAGCAACCTATCGCTACGCTATGCTATGCGAAAGAGACTTTTTTCAAGCAGCTTGGGAAATAGAGTAAATTAAGTTTGTGCAAAAATGGAAAACTATCTTAAGCTACCTACACGCAGTAAATTTAACAGCCATATACAGCAGGAATGTAGCAAATAATGTCATAACAGCATATCAAAAACAAGGCTGATTACTCAACACTAAACCGAGTGCCATTGAAAGCTACACAATGCCGTAAACGTAGCGATGAACCGATTGCAGAGCACCGGAATTGCTCAGTAGCGCTAAAGAGCAAAAACCGAAATAGCTGACTGTAATGCTTAGCCTTTTTCGCAAATTCCCGAAATAGCCACAGCCCTAAATCATCGCAACTTTACTAACAGCTTGCAACCAGAAATAATGCAATCAAAAACGCCCCACAATTAATGAGCCGTGCTAATCCCACTTGCATTCCCAGAGTCGTAAAGTCGCGCATGAGCAAAGTAAACAGCGGATAAAAAGCGACAGAATGCTGGTGTCCATCATCTGCATAGCTGTAGCCTAAATTAGCTATTTCGAGGTACCATTTACCGTCCCAATGCGAAAACAGTGCCCAGCCACTTTTGAGGAGTCAGCCACTTACAAAATCTAGAGGTGGCCGACTCCCATACAGGGGTAGTTTCTTGCAAACTAAAGGAGCAATTACCTGCATCCCGATCGCCATTATCGATCGGCTCAGAAACCACATAGCAATTACAAAAATTAACCCGTCCCGGCTTAACGTCCGAGTTTATTGGGAATCCCTTCGCAGCCGCCGGGAATAGTCTCTCTCGACTTCGAGCCACACCAAGCGCAGCAGTAATAGCGCTGCTCATCCGACAGCCGCTTGACAGCGGTGAAATCAGCGCGTTCAACCACAGCGCCGGTATGTTCGCCCGTTTGATAGTTGGGAAATTCGGTACGGCTGCGGGGGGATGCAGTTTCTGCCGAGCCGTAGAATAATGCGGCGGCTCTCATGTCGGCGCGAGCGAGATTGGCGTCATACAAGACAGCGCGCGAGAGATTGGCTTTCACTAAATCGCACTTGCTGAGATTGGCGCGGACGAGGTTGGCTTCGCTCAAATCCGTCCACCGCAAATCAGTGCCAGCCAGGTCAGCACCCGCTAACATGACATTGAGATCGATAACGCGGATACCGTGATCCCTATCTTCAGCGTAGCCGCCGTCACCGTCAAGGATGGGACGGCCTAAAAGCCGATCGCGCTTCAGCGGAGTAACCAATCTCGACTGCGACAAAAACCGCAGAATTTTAGCTTTACCTTCAGCATCTACACTGCTCATAATCGCAGCGGTACGGCCTTCTGCGATCGCCCTTTCCTGCGGCCAATCTTCCAAAAACCCTTGTTCGTCAAGGGCTAAGTCCGAAACCCCTTGAAAATAAGCATCGATCGTTTGCTGCTGCGTAATTCGATTTTGCTGAATAGTCAAATCTTTGGATATCACATACTGCCGCCAAGCCACGTAAACGCCTAAAATTGCGATCAAAATTTGGCCTAAAGCGCCGATCAACTCGCCGAGAGCCCCGATTGCCTCCCAGTTGATTTGGATGTTGCGGCTTCCCGGTTCAGTATTAGTACCGCTGAGCATCAGCAAACCAACAATCCCAGCTAAAAGCCCGAAGCAGGCGACGATCAGCGTGCGCCAAGTCGGCGGAATTACCTGCGCCCAGATTTTGCCCCAACTCGGCCACATCAGCCGCAGCGATATGCCGATCGCACCCACGGCGCCAATTAAGCCCAGCCAAATATTGTCATTGGCCAGCCCAAAAATCATCGCTGCGATCAACCCCAGCGTCAGCACTGACCCCGATTTCTCAGGAGTCGTTTGTTCCTGGTGTGGCTGCAATAACACCTTGCGGGTTGGAGGCGGCTGCTGCGGTTTTTCCGGTTCAGCAGTAGCGACGATTATCCCTGATTCTGGTGGCACATTAGGGTTCGCACCGTTCTGACTTTCTACAGTCACGTTAGATTCAGGGCGATTGGGTTGAGAAGAGTTTGGTTCTGGTGTCATGCGTTGAGGCAAATTCTAACTGTGGCTGGTCAATAAAACGATTTTAACCAACCAAGCATGATTCTAGATAATATTACAATATAAATCTCCACTAATTACACTCAAACAGGTAACATACTATGGCCCTGGTACTCCCCAATCTGCAAGAAAAACAAATGGGTCAAGTAATCACTACAATCACCGTCACGAATCGCATCGATCGAGTTATGGCTGAACGAGGATTTATTGCTGCTGAGGAAGTCCGCTCTGTTATCCTCGATAACGTTGTTGTCGATACCGGAGCAACTCTGCTTTCCTTGCCAGCTCGCATTATTAGCCAGTTAGGCTTAATACAAGTAGGAGAAAGAGATGTAGAAACATCAGCCGGCATAAAAAAGGGTCGAATTTTTGCCGACGCTCAAATTATTGTAGAGGGGAGAGAAGGCAGATTTGATTGTTTAGAATTGCCCGAAGGCATTTCTGCTGTTTTGTTGGGCGTGATTCCCATGGAAGAACTAGGCTTAGAACCAGATTTGAAAAATCGACAGTTGCGAGTATTGCCGATGAACAATCAGCAAACATATCTGATGGGTTAGTTGAGAGGCGTTTACCGTAGCACAAACCTCTCACCTGTGATTCCTAGAATGTCCAGTCAATTACCCGCCATCAAAAATATTGGTAGTGAGGACCAAACTCCTCATAAAAATTTGAGAAATTTATTCCTAATTGCCAATAAAATTTCTTTATTTTTGAGAGGTTAGATATTATTAAGTTTTGTAAAAAATGCCTACCCAAAAAAAATGTTTTTAGGTAGTTCTAAGACTTTTACCCAATATCTAGCGAGCCGAATAAGCCTTAATCAAATACACGCTAACCGTCCCAAATATCAAAAAAAACTAACCCTAAAAGTAACTCGATACTAAACCTTTGAGCATTGCCCAAAGCGACAAGAATTTGCTGTCGCACCACAAACGCCAACAGCCAGCAAATCTCCGCCTTCAGCCAAACCAAAAGACCTCGCCCCAACAGATATTGCCGACGAGCGTTATCAGAAGTAATCGGTACCGGATAATTAAAAGTATGTGGATAGCGCGATACCGCAGTTAAAAGCGCAAAAATAATCGCAGCCACCACCGGCATGATCCAAACCGTCACCTTGTCGCCCCAAGCATCAGCCAGCCCCCCCAAACCGAAATGAATCGGAATTCGATCGGGCAAAACGGCCCAAAACTTGATGATGAGCAAAACAGCCAGCAAAATCGCGATCGCACCTAAAAGCTCTACCGCCACTAAAACAGGCGAAAGCCCCAGAGAAATAATCGGCCGTTGGTTTGGTGGGTTTCCAGTCATGGCTACTGAAAATTAGATTAATATTGAAAATAATAGTATTGGTTCCAATTCCATTCCCCAACAGCTTTCGTTGGGGGTTTCCAAACATCCCGCGAGGTTCTATGACGGCTCAGGTCTTGATTGAAAAGAAAAAGTTAGAAAAACCGCCCCTAACAATACACACATTAGGCGATCGCGTCCTGCGGCAGCCAGCCAAGCGCGTCAAAAGCGTCGATGCAGAAATTCGGCAGCTAGTCCGAGAAATGCTGCAAACCATGTACAGTGCCGACGGTATCGGTTTGGCTGCCCCCCAAGTCGGAGTCCACAAACAAGTAATCGTCCTCGACTGTGACCCGGAAAATCCCGCTACACCCCCAATCGTTTTGATCAATCCCACCATCAAAAGTAGCAGTGGCGATATCTGCATCTTGCAAGAAGGGTGTTTGAGCATTCCGGGAGTTTATTTAGAAGTCAAACGCCCAGAAGTCATTGAAGTCTCCTACCGCGACGAATACGGCCGCCCACAAACCCTGATAGCAACAGAGTTACTGTCAAGGGCAATTCAGCACGAAATGGATCACCTCAACGGAGTGCTGTTTGTAGACAGAGTAGAAAACAAGCTGGCACTAAATGAAGCATTAGTCAAGCATAAATTTTCCCCAAAGGCAGTAAAATCAGTATGATGGCAGGAACTCCGAAAAGTGGTTTACTCTTAGCTCTTTCGTGCATCACTGCGATCGCGGCAGTCGGCTCCATCTTTGAGCTGTCATCGGGAGAAGCTCAACTTGGCAATTTAGTCACCGGCATCATTCTAGCCCTGAGCGTACCGCTAACTGGCATATTTTTCTATGCAGCCGTTCAGGATGCCAGGGCCAATCTATAAGAGTTATTAGTCATTAGTCATTAGTCAGCAGTTATTAGTAATTAGTAATTAGTAATTAGTAATTAGTCAGCAGCTAACAACCAATAACTGTGGAATAAAGACTGCTCAAAAATAACATCAGGTAACAGCTTGCGAGTTCATGACCAATGACTAATGACTAATGACTAATGACTCATAACTCATGACTAATGAAATCGGATTTCTGCGACAAGTGCCAGCCAAAGACGCTGTGGGAACCCCAGTATCCAAGTACCAACTTTCTGAAGATGGGGAATTGGTCATCGGACGCGATCGCAATTGTCAAATAACTTTAGAGTCGATCGTCCACGGCATGGTTTCCCGCCGCCACGCCGCAGTCCGTCCCCTAACTCAGGGTACTTTGACGAGATGGGAAATTTGCGACCTCAACAGCGCTAATGGAACTTATATCAACGGAAAAAAGCTCTCTGGCTGCCAAACTTTAGAAACAGGCGATCGCATCAGTCTCGGCCTTGACGGCCCTGAATTTATATTTGAATCTCCCATAACCCCTTACCAAAATCAACCAGGATTAAGAGCACCACAAACGGGCAATTTTGCTGGTAGCGAAAAAGATGCTCTCACTTTAACTCAATTATTCCCGATCGCCTCCACTGGCAAACAATTAAGCCAAAAAGCTTACTTATATCCAGGTATCGCCACAGTTATTGTTGTCGTGTCGATGTTTGTCGCCGTGGGAAATTCCGCAGCATTCAACTTGCTGCTGTCAGCTTACCTCGCCGGTGCGGCTTACTACTTTATCTATCAACTGTGCGGCAAACACAAGCCTTGGTGGGTATTGCTTGGTTCGGCTTTAGCTACAGTCCTGATTCTGAGCAGCCCCTTATTAATTGGATTTATATTCGTATTTAGAGAAATTTTGCCCGGTCGCCTGCCAATCGAAGGCGAAACAATCAGTTTTTTGCCTTTTTTGAGCAGAATGTTTTTCGGGGCGGGTCTAATGGAAGAATTGCTGAAAGCCCTGCCCGTTTTGGGAGCGATGTTGCTGGGAAATTGGCTGAAAAATCCCTGGCGCGATCGCATCGGCGTTTGGGAACCTTTAGACGGAATTCTGTTAGGAAGTGCCTCAGCAGTCGGCTTTACACTGTTAGAAACTCTGGGACAGTACGTTCCCAATGTCATCCAAAATGTCACCCTGCAAGCAGGGCCGGACGCTGGACAATTAGTAGGATTGCAGTTGCTAATTCCCCGCATTTTGGGTTCCGCCGCCGGACACATGGCTTACAGCGGCTATTTGGGATATTTTATCGGTTTGAGCGCCCTCAAACCCAGGAAGCGCTGGCAAATTTTGGGCGTAGGTTATTTCAGTGCTTCCGCACTTCACGCTTTGTGGAATGCGTCGGGAGCCGTCAGCGTACTTTTGCTTGCCTTGGTGGGAGTTTTGTCCTATACCTTTTTGGTAGCTGCGATTTTGAAAGCCAGAGCTCTGTCTCCGAATCGAGAGCAAAATTTTGCAACTCGAATATTCTTTGAAAGGTGACTTCTGACTGGTTAATTGTTGAGGTGCGATCGCACCTCAAGCTGCCATTTTTTTCTTTTGTTTTAACCAGCTTAAACCTGCCAATGCTAAAGCTGTCCCCCCAGCAGTGAGAGGTTCGGGAACAGGTTCGGGTTCGGTATTCACTAAAGTGTAAGAAACCTCGGCATTGGGGGAGATATATCTAGAGTATATAACATAGCTGTCGGTGACGATCGATCCATCGTCTATATATGATTGATAGTTCACCTGTCTGTGTACTACCTCCCTACTCCACGAGCCAGAGGTAACTCCGATAGACCAATATGCGCTGCCCTCAACCCTCAAGAAAAAAGGCCCTCCTGGTTCGTCTGGAGGACTGATATAGTCTCTTATCGCACCGTCGCCGCCGCTGGCTTGCACTCCGAGAAACTGCCCTTCACGAAATACAGCTCGAACCCCTGCCAAATTATCATATTCTTTTGTGCTTCCCAACTCGGGAAAAGTAAAACCGTACATTCTTCCCTCGGAAACTGTCCCCTCGGAAATTCCTTCAATGTCTATTCCTGTAAGCAAGGAGTTATCCACCTTTAAAAAACCGCTACCTTGACCGTCAAAATTGATATTGTAGGTGAGTACGGCGGCTTGTGCTTTGTCTACTCCTACCAATGACACGGCAGAAAACAAACTTAAAATTGTGCTAGCGATCCCACTTCCTAATCTGTGCCTTTGTTTGTGACTCATTGTTTTTTATTAAGCTTTACGTAAGTGTAATTTATTTGAGTCAGCGATCGCCCGTAATTATCCCCATTCTTAAAGTAAATTTTTTTGAAGTCAAAGATTGCCGAATGTAAATAACCGAACTAATACGGATGCGTCACCTATTGTATTTGTATAATTTATGACTTTCACTATGACTTTTGAACACAAACTAGAAAAATGTTTTATCGTAATCGCCAAATATTCCGACGGGTTTGTGTTGTGGCGATGCAGCAGGCGATCGTCCCGCTCCCATTGCACATTTAATAATCTTTGTCAATACAAAATTTCCAGACCTTTTGTCCCAGTATTCTCTCCTTGTGTATGATTCGCTTCTGCTTAATTGCCTGATGCGATAATCGCAACTGAACTTAGAAATTCTTCACAAATAGTTTGACTGTGGTACTATCTGGATGGCTGTGAGTAGCTGAGGGAAGCCAAGGGGCTTGATTCCTGTGGTGGTGGAGGAGAATCCAGGAGTGCTAGATAGGATGTCATTGGGATACGCAAACGTTTTCGCCCAGCGAAGTCAACCCGAACCCCTCCGCATTGGGGTGATTGGGGTTGGCAATATGGGCCAGCATCACACGCGAGTTCTGAGCTTGCTAAAAGATATCGAACTCGTGGGTGTTGCAGACATAAATGTAGAGCGGGGAATAGATGTAGCAAGCAAATACCGGGTTCGCTTCTTTGAAGACTACCGAGATTTGCTCGCCCACGTAGATGCAGTTTGCGTCGCCGTTCCAACTCGCCTGCATCACCCTGTGGGGATGTCTTGTCTCCAAGCGGGTGTTCACGTTTTAATTGAAAAGCCGATCGCGGCTAGCATTGCCGAAGCCGAATCTTTGGTCAACGCGGCTGCTGAGGCCCACCGGATTTTACAAGTGGGTCACATCGAGCGCTTCAATCCAGCTTTTCAGGAACTCGGCAAAGTGCTGAAAACTGAAGAGTTACTGGCATTGGAAGCTCACCGGATGAGTCCCTATTCCCAGCGGGCTAACGACGTATCGGTAGTTTTGGATTTAATGATCCACGACATCGACTTGCTTTTGGAATTGGCAGATTCCCAAGTGGTGAAGCTGACAGCCAGTGGCAGCAGAGCCTCAGATTCAGGTTATTTAGACTACGTGACAGCGACGTTGAACTTTGCTAACGGCATTGTCGCCACCCTGACTGCCAGTAAGGTGACGCACCGCAAACTCCGTTCAATCGTCGCTCACTGCAAGAATTCTCTGACAGAGGCAGATTTTCTCAACAACGAAATCTTGATTCACCGACAAACAACCGCCAATTACGTGACGGATTACGGTCAGGTGCTTTACCGTCAAGATGGGTTGATCGAGAAAGTTTACACCAGCAATATTGAACCGCTCCACGCAGAATTGGAGCATTTTATTAATTGCGTGCGGGGTGGAAATCAGCCTTCTGTGGGAGGAGAACAAGCTCTCAAAGCTCTGCGGCTTGCGAGTTCGATCGAGCAAATGGCTCTCGACGGTCAAGCTTGGTATCCGAAAGAGCTAGAGTCTACTTTGCAAGTTAGCTAAATCGAGACAAATCGTGTCGTTTCCGGGTGCTTTTACTTTGGGTTTGTTGTTCGTTGAAGATGGTAACTGTTCCCATGCAACCGGATTCGATGTCAGTCGATTTGAGATTGGACAATTCGGCGTGAGAAGTTCGGCGAGTGCGAGCGTCGGGTTGCCCTCAGTCGAACGATTTTAGATCTTAGATTGACAATCAAGCATCCAGGATACAAGCCCCCGGATTTATTCGTCCATAAATAAAAAACCTGTATCCGATAAAGGAGCCCCCGAATTGATCCGTGGGGTCAAGGCTAAAATCTAAAATCTAAAATCTAAAATCTAAAATCGATTGACTCTGCAGATGAATCTGGGGGCTTGAACTAAGGTTTAAACTTTTTTGCTCTCGACAACAGGAGTCGTGAACAAGTATCCGTCTTTAGGTGAAGTCACGATTTATGCTAACAAAGAGCGACTATTTGACGACTGATGGTTTTGCTAACTAGCTGATTTCCTTGAGGACTCAGGTGAATGCTGTCTCGATACAAAGTTGGAAATTCGGCCGCACCATTGAAAATGGGAAGAAAATCTATGTAAGTAATTTTCTCTGTTGCTACGAGTTCGGCGAGACGCGCTCTAGCTTTGACTTCCCAGTCACGCCGAAGCGGGCCGCCGAGTTCGCCCCGCTTCGGCGTGACTGCTAGCAAAAACTGGACGTTGGCGGATACAGCTATTTTCTGGATTTGGCGAATAGCTTCTAAGTTGCAGGCTACTACATCGCTGCTTGTGGCTCCGGGTGCTGCCAATTGGCGAGTCGGCACTGCAGGGAGCAGGTAACGGCTTAATAACTCTAGCGTAGCCGATCGGGGTTTGCGATCCGGGTAAGATCGATCGCGCCCCACAACCAGAGAACAGGGAGCCGACGCAAACAAATCGTCCGTATTGAGCAGCAAAACCAAAGCCTTTGCCCCAAAAACACCGAAACGCTTGGCGTAAGCAAGTTGATTCCTCGGCCCCCAAGAATTGGCTGAGGCGTTGAGAACTTCAAAATTTGAATAGTTGACTTGTGAAGCTAATTGTGTATTGTTCGCCACATTCTGTACTTGCAGTCTCAAATTCCGAGTCATAATTTCCGAGATCGTATCTGTCTGATGCGTCCACCAACCACCGTTGGCGACAGAATCTCCCAACAGCAAGACGCGCAGAGTTTCTGCAGGGGGTATCGGGGCGATCGCTCCAGTACGCATCGAATACTCGTTAATCTCAATCCGGTTGCCCAAGCGATGCACCTTCTGATTGGGCGCCAACAAATAGCCGCACTCGGCATCGGCAATATAAATCAAAGGATTACCAAAACCTAGCAGCACCCGCAGGAGCACTTCGATTGCTGCCCCCAATCCTGCGGTGACAGCCAAAATTATGAGAACAACTTCCACCACTTAACCTCGATAGAGAAGGAAAAACCCCTGCCGACACCAAGGTATAAAAAAGAATGCAACTGCAGTCAAGCTTTCATCCCTGATTGTAGTCAGTCGATTTGAGATTAAAGATTAAAGCATTGACTCGACAGATGAATCTGGGAGATCTCGCTAAAACCTGAACTTTTTTGTTTTCCAGGACTCCTGCTTACAAGCAAGTATCTGTCTTGGAGTGACGTGTGTAGGTCGCCTTTGTAAAATCTAAAATCTAAAATCTAAACTGTTATGGCTGCGGGGTTGGAGCAACTTGGCGACCCGATTAAGTCAACCGAATCGCCCCCGTGGATATAGAATTCTAGAATATACCGTCAAAATCCGCCGTCAGCCGTCAGTAAGGAACCCCACGTTTAAAAGCGGGGGCTTTCAAGACAGTCCGGCTCTGTGAGCGAGATTGAACCGAAAGCCCAAACCTTACCAGAGACAGGATCAGACCTACGTTTTTTGAGTCACGATACCGGAAAATGCGACGCTAGTTTTCCGCTCTATCGCTGAGAGTTAAACAGGCTTAAAGGGGTCAAACCAGTGCTTTCAGCCTAACAAGCTCACTAAACATTCTCGAAGCGAACATTACCCCGAAAGGGAGATTGAGGCAACCATACCTCACCGGAGAGGCAACCCGACCTCTCCAACCCCGAAAGGGGATTCAAGGCGACGGTCGTCGCAGCCGCCTTCCTCCCCATGCGTAAAGTCAGGGGCTTCCCGCTCGTTTTTTGGTGAACTTGGTGGTTTCAGGAAAATCCGTGGACTTAAAACAAATATTCAAAACGCCGAATCCCATAATCGGTGTCGTACATTTACAGCCTTTGCCAACTTCTCCCCGCTGGGGCGGAAACCTCAAAGCTATTATCGGAAGAGCCGAGCAAGAGGCTACAGCGCTGGCTTCTGGTGGCGCAAACGGTATCATAGTTGAGAACTTTTTCGACGCTCCTTTTGCCAAAGACAGCGTAGATCCGGCTGTGGTAAGTGCCATGACTCTGGTAGTTGAGAGGCTAACAAATCTCGTGACGCTGCCGATCGGCGTTAACGTGCTGCGAAACGACGCCCACAGTGCGATCGCCATCGCTTCCTGCACAGGAGCTCAATTCATCCGCGTCAACGTCCTCAACGGCATCATGGCTACAGACCAAGGCTTAATTGAAGGCCAAGCTCACCAGCTACTGCGCTACCGCCGGGAATTGGGCAGCGATGTCAAAATATTAGCAGACGTGTTAGTCAAGCACGGGCGACCCCTAGGCAGCCCCAACTTGACCACAGCCGTCCAAGAGACGATCGGGCGCGCTTTAGCCGACGCCGTAATCCTTTCCGGCTGGACAACTGGTAGCCCTCCCAATCTCGAAGACTTAGAACTCGCGAGTGCAGCAGCGGCGGGAATTCCAGTTTTCATCGGCAGTGGCGCCTCCTGGGAAAACATTTCCACCCTCATGCAGGCCGCTGACGGTGTAATCGTATCGAGTTCCCTGAAGCGAAACGGCCGCATCGAGCAGCCTATAGATCCGATCCGCGTCAGTCAGTTTGTAGAAGCCGCCCGCCGCAGCTTGTCACAGAAAGAGCCCGAACAGGAAAATAGAGATGCTAATGGCTCAAGAGGGCCAACACCGGAACCGGGCAAAGTCACAAGTAAAACGTAAAATAGGAGTTGTTGACTGTTGACAGTTGGCAGTAGTCAGTAGTCAGTAGTCATTAGTTAACCATTAACAGTCATTAGTCAACAGTCAACAATTCCCAATTATCAATTACCAAATCAAAAAATGATTCGCCGACGTTCAACCCCTTGGATTCATCGCTGGTCTCGGACTGTGATGGCAGCGATCGCAGCCATAGGCGTCGTAGAAACGGCCTATCTCACGATCGCTAAATTCACCAATGGCTCGGTCATTTGTCCCACCAGTGGCTGCGACAAAGTTCTCAACAGTCCCTACGCTACAGTCTTTGGCACAGTGCCTTTAAGTTTGTTAGGCTGTCTGGCTTACCTGAGCATAGCAATCCTGGCATTGGCTCCCAAAGCTGTAAATCCCGACACCAAGAAAGGACTGCACTCTCAACTAGAAAACAGAACTTGGCAAGCGCTATTTATCATCACTGCTGCGATGGTAATTTTCAGCAGCTATTTGATTTATTTGATGGCTTTTGAAATTCAGGATCTGTGCATTTATTGCGTCACTTCTGCCTTATTTGCGCTGTCGCTGTTTGTGCTGGTGCTAGTCGGGCGCGAGTGGGAAGATATCGGACAGTTGGTGTTTACAGGCATTTTGGTGGCAATGGTGAGTTCGATCGGCGCTTTGGGACTTTATAACAGCGTCAACTCACCTCCTCCTACTGTCTCTACCCCCGGAATTGTACCCCCTGCCGTCACTACAATCTCCGGCCCGGCACAAATGGCTTTGGCCCGCCACCTCCGACAAATCGGCGCTAAAGAGTACGGCGCTTACTGGTGCCCCCACTGCCACGACCAAAAAATGCTCTTCGGCAAAGAAGCAGCCAAAATAATTGATTATTTTGAATGCGATCCCAGGGGGCAAAATTCCCGCGCTGAAATTTGCAAAGCTGCTGCTGCGAATGTTAAAGGTTTCCCGACTTGGGAGATTAATGGTCAGTTTTATGCGGGGACACAATCTTTGGAGAAACTCGCTGATTTATCGGGTTACACGGGTCCCCGCAACTTTCAAAACTAACAGGAAAGTTGGAGATTATTATAGATGACAGATTTTAGATTGAGCGGCAGAAAATATCCTGGTTTTTAACTTAGTTTATTCTTGGCTCGTGCTGCTAAATCAATCTAAAATTTTGCATCTATAATTAATAAAAAATAGTAAAAGTTAGTGATAACGAAAAAAATAAAACAAGGTGTGGGTTTCTAGTTTTTAGCTCGGTGAATAATTACTAAAACTTTTACATAAAAATGCAATAAACCGGGTTTCTGCTACCAGAATGATTGTTGAAATGACATATTTGGGTTGCGAAACCCGGTTTCTGCTGTTGCAGCCAGATCGCACCGAAAAACCAAAAAATTGGATAATTTAAAATCTAAAATCGACTCGCCCGCACCGAAAAACCAAAAAATCTAAAATCTAAAACCTAAAATCTAAAATCGACTTAGCCGATCGCCCCGGAGAGGTAAAACCTATACGTAGTAGTAGTTTAGATGCTCACAGGGCGAGACCCACATCCCCAAAATATGCTAGAAACTATCAAAAAATGGGTCGATCGAGAACGCCGAGTATTGATTACTGCGAGTGCCGTTGCTAGTAGCGTCATTGTAATGCGCTGGTTCGGATGTTTTCAGGTGTGGGAATGGGCTGCTTTCGACCACTTTGTGCGCTGGCGGCCGGCCGAACCCATTGACTCGCGCATCGTCATTGTAGAAATTAAGGAAGCTGACTTGCAAAAATACGGCTACCCAATTTCGGATGCTGTTTTGGCCCAATTGCTGCAAAAATTACAAGCTGGCAAGCCACGGGCGATCGGCCTCGACGTTTACCGAGATTTGCCAACTCAACCGGGTAACGCCGAATTGCTCAAAACTTTTAAAACTATTCCCAACTTAATCGGCATTGAGTTGATGCCCGACGCAACCAGGCTCGGAGTTCGCCCGCCTCCGGTACTTGACAAGCTCGATCGAATTGGTTTCAACAACGTTGTTATCGATGCTGACTCAAAAGTGCGGCGAACTTTGCTCTATGCTTGGCCCGGAGACGGCAAAACTCATCAAAGTTTCGCACTCAGACTAGCTTTGCTTTACCTCAAAAGCGAAGGAATTTCCCCTCAATCAGCAAAATCCAATCCTAAATACTTGCAGTTAGGCAAGGGGGTTTTTCGGCCTTTTCAACCGAATGATGGTGCTTACGTTCGAGCAGACAGCCGCGGCTATCAAATTTTGACCAACCTGCGCGGCCCGCGAGGCAGTTTTCGCACTGCATCGATGAGCGATGTGCTCTCTGGCACAGTACCTGCTGATTTTGTACGATCGCGCGTTGTCTTGATCGGCTCAAATGCCCCCAGCCTCAAAGACTTTTACCAAAATTCTTACAGTTCCGGTTGGTTTGGTCCTCCCCAGCAAATACCGGGAGTCGAGCTTCAGGCTCATTTCTTGAGCCAAATTTTGAGTGCAGCCATCGACGGGCGTGGGGGTATCAATGTCTGGCCAGAGGCTGCGGAGTTGCTGTGGATTTTGCTGTGGTCTTGGGCGGGAGCAAGTGTGAGTTGGAATTTGCGATCCCTTGGTCGATCGGCTTACTGTTTATTAAGTATCTGTCTAAGTCTAAGTGCTAGTTTATACTTAGTCTTCTTAAGAGGTTGGTGGCTACCGTTAATTCCTCCCATCCTCAGTCTTGTGGGTTCTGGTGCTGCTGTTGTGGGTTATCTGGCTCACTTGCAAGAAGAATTAAAACGGTCTAAAGAATTTTTACAATCGCTAATCGATACAATTCCCGACCCCATTTTTGTCAAAGATCGAACTCACCGCTGCGTAGTTTTGAATCAGGCATATTGTCGGTTTATTGGCTATCCTTTAGAAATTTTAAGTTGCCGAACCGATTACGAATTATTTCCCCACGCCGAAGCCGAGATATTTTGGCAGCAAGACGAATTAGTATTTAAAACTCACCAGCCGCGAGAAAATGAAGAATATTTTACTGACGCTCACGGAATTACGCATCTAATTGCGACTAAAAGATCCCTGCATAAAGATGCTGCCGGCAACCTATTTTTAGTCGGAGCAATCAGAGATATTACCGAGCGCCAACTTCGGCAAAATGCCCTAGAACAAAAAAATGCTGAGCTCAGCCACCAAGCTTATCACGATGCTCTTACCGGTTTGCCCAACCGTCAAATGTTCTACGAATGTTTGCATCAGTCTCTAGAAATAGCCTCCCGCAATCAGGAATTGGTAGCTTTACTGTTCTTAGATTTAGATGGATTTAAATCAATCAATGACACTCTCGGACACAATGTGGGCGATTTACTCTTAAAAACAGTTGCCAGTCGGCTCAAAAAATGCTTGCGGGGCAGTGATACCATCTCGCGGTTGGGCGGCGACGAGTTCACAATCATTTTGCCGGCAATTCCAGGTCGCGAGGAAGCTGCCAAAGTAGCGGAAAAAATTTGCGACGCCATCATGCAGCCTTTTATTTTAAAAGAACATACAGTTTCTGTAACTACAAGTATTGGTATTAGTTTGTATCCCATTGACGGTCAAGAGCCAGATATTTTAGTTAAGATTGCCGATGTTGCGATGTATCGTGCCAAGGAACGAGGGAAAAATCAATATCACTTTTATTAATTAAGAGCAGTTAAAAACATAATGCAACTGTAGGTAAAGTCCCCACCCCAATCTTGATAAGTCATTTGTAATTATTCAATTTTTTGGTTCTTCCTTACTTGGTATGCTAAACTAACAGTTAAAATGCCAAGTAAGCAAACATCTATTTTTGTAATTTTCAAA
>NZ_JAUBOS010000086.1:0-20524 GCF_036700365.1 Microcoleus sp. w2-18bC1 | reverse complement strand
CATTGAAGGCAATGAATCTGTTGGTTTTTGTTGGGAAGTTACAGCTTTACTAAAACCTCTTGCCATTGATAGCACCCTAAACTACAACAAACTACATTGAAATTTAGTCGGATTTAACTGTAGCATATTTTGGGTTCCAGTTAAGATGCGTTTACCCTGAGTCCTTTCTTATGGAAAGGGGGTATTATCAGTTTGTAGTTGGGCGCGATACCTAGCCAAAAGTTCAGGTAATCTCCTCAACCCAAGGTCAGCTAATTCTGACCTTTTTTTATAGGTAACAACTCAACTTTTAACCAGCTATTTTTGCGAATAAGTGTTTTAAGCTTAAAACTTAATTGACATTGCAATTTCCAAAAGCTAGACTAGCTTCAATTGGAGTTTACCTACTTAGCAATGAGAGTAAGTTATGCAATTTTCAACGATGGATTTAGATACATTCTCTCAGGCGAGTTTCCTGGGATTTGCGGCCTTAACAGCCTATATCCTCACACTGCTTCCCACAAATTTGAGAATTGTTTTCCCTCTGACAAAAAAAACGGGCTTTCCCCAATGGCTGCTGAAATATCGGCGTTTCATTGGTCTGCTCTCTTTCTTTTTAGCTGTAGCTCACGGATTCGTCTTTTTCAAACAAAGAAACTTTGATGTCTTCGATCTCAAAACTTATTTTGTTTACTTTCAGGGAGTATCAACATTCATTATTTTTACTCTCTTGGCTATCACGTCTAATGATTGGAGTGTGAAAAGGCTAAAGAAAAATTGGAAAAAATTGCAGAGTCTCACTTACCTTGCTATGTTTTTAGTAACCTGGCATATCTGGGATAAAATGGCCGATCACTGGACATATTTAACGCCTGTTGGAATTGCAGCGATAACCGCCATAATATTTTTATTCCTCTGTCGCACCTGGATTGAGCGCCAATCTAAACCACAAAAACATCAGCCAACCGCAGACAAAGTAACAGTGCTAAATAAAAGTGTTGGATAGCATTTATCAAAGTGAGAATCCAGCCGCAACCTCCGCGATAATTTTCGGGAATTGAAATCCGGAAGTTTATTTTACATAAACTTAGTTTTGGAGGTCATGTTTATGATATCAAAAGCCGTTAAATGGAAAAGTTTAGCCTTGACATTAACAGCAGTTGTAACTGCGACGGGCATCGGCTTATACAGGTATTTTGCGGAATTAGAAACAACTGTATCGCAATTTAAATCGGGGTTGCTCACTCAATATTCTAGCAGTTTTAAAGATAATTCAGGGTGGATTTACGCGATCGCACTCAGTCCAGACGGCAAAACTTTAGCCAGCGGGAGTTATAGTGGCATTATCAAAATCTGGAACTTGCAAACCGGCGAATTGCTTTACACCATAAAAGCACATACCGATGCAATTGAATCCCTCGCCATTAGTCCTGACGGCAATCTTCTGGCTAGCGGGAGTTGGGATAACCGGATTAAATTGTGGAATCTCAAAACCGGCATACTCATCAATACATTGAAAGGTCATGCGGATGATGTCAAGGCAATAAGTATCAGTCCGGATGGAAGGTTACTCGCTTCTGGCAGTACCGACAAAACTGTAAAATTGTGGAATTTTCCCGATGGCAAACTACTGGGCACACTTCCAGATACAGACTGGATTCAATCTGTGGCTTTTAGCCCGAACAGTAAAATTTTGGCAATCGGCAGCGAGAATGGAACTATCAAGATTTGGTGGCTTGATGATGGCGGCAATTACACCCTGACTGGGCATTCCGGGCCGGTGAACTCAGTTGCCTTCAGTCCTGACGGGAAAACTTTAGCGAGTGGCAGTGCGGATAAAAATGTTAAGCTGTGGCAGTTTACAAATGGCAAAGTTCTGCACACATTAACAGGACATTCCGACCCGGTGCAGTCAGTTGCTTTTAGCCCGGATGGACAAACTTTAGCGAGTGGCAGCTACGACAAAACTATCAAGCTGTGGAACTTAAAAACAGGCGAACTGATGACAAATTTTGCCGAGCATTCTAAGCCGGTTTGGTCAGTTGCTTTTAGCTCTCAAGATACTGTTTTAGCCAGCGGTAGCGGAGATGAAACTATTAAGCTTTGGCCTGTATCTGTCCCGATTGCGACTCAGGTTCACTCTCCAGCACCAGAGGTAGAGGCAGCACCTTCTGAAATTATCTCCTCCGGTGAAATTGCACATTTGAACCGGAAAGTTTACGACCAAATTGACAAAAGTTGGCGCTCGACTCCCACCTTCAGCACTTCATTAGTTTATCGTGTTGCCGTGAATGAAGAAGGGGTAATTACAGATTGTCAGCCGCTGAACCAAGCAGCGGGTGATTTTATTCAACAAGTTTCTCTTTCTTCCTTTCGCAATGCTGGTAAACATCAGCATTCTTCTCAATTTAAGGTAGTGTTAAAACCCTCTGGGGTGCTTGAAGTCAGCCCGTGGCAAGGGTGGAGCTAATTCTAATAATTATCTAGAAAGTTCGGTTTGATGAGGACTTTTTGAATTACTGAATCACTCGATATTATTGTCTTCTGGTTCTTCCTTCTTTCTCCTTTTATTTCACTCATAACTCTTGATGCAATTCATCGCGGTTGAAAAGTTTGTACCGATCGCAGTACAATCGATCGATATTGCATCTGAGGAATCTCCCCATGTCAGAAACGTTTTCCACTGAGATTAGCGATCGCATCTGCACTCACATGAACGAAGACCACGCTAGCGCTGTCGTGCTATATGCTCAAGCATTTGGCGACCAACCGCAGGCAACGGAAGCTCAAATGCTCGCTATTGATGCTAACGGCATGGATTTAACAGCTAAAGTCAACGACGAAACAGTGCCCGTTAGAGTAAATTTCGATCGCACTTTAAAAGACGCCGAAGATGCTCACCACACTCTCATTGAAATGGTGAAACAAGCTCGAAAAGTTGCTAAGTAGCCAACTGGTCACTATTCTGTTATAATTTTAACGTTCGCAGTACAGACTTTAGTCCGGCTAAATAGTTGTTAAGGAGTCAAGTCCTTACTACAAGCCTTAACTCCGGTTAAGTCCTTTTTAATGGCTAAAGTCCTGACTGCAAACCAAATATTTAATAAAGTTGAATATACATCTAAGATATGAAATAGAATGACAGAAAATTACCCCCAATCCAAAGAATTAGAGGCCATCAATGGCGGTAAAAATAACCATTTCGAGGCACTGGTAAAGCGACTAGATTTGATGATTCGCGCCCGCTATTCGCTGCTGTACATTGTCGGCGCGGAGGAGGAACCGGTCGAAGCCGTAATTGCCCAAGTAGCGCTGCAAGTAACTCCCGCGCGCCGGGTATTGCGGTGGGATCTTGTGCGCGGCTGGGAGGATAACGGTTCTGGGAAAGGTTCGGTAATGGCGGCGCTCGATCGCGTCAGCAAAACTGCAGTTGAAGAATATACAATATTTGTACTGCGGGATTTGCACCCAATTTTGAAATATCCATACAGCGAAAAAAGCGCGGCAGTAGTGCGAGAATTGCGAAATTTAACGCGAGAATTAAAGCGCAGCAAAAAAACTATAGTTCTTACTTCTCACACGCTGGAATTACCGGAGGAATTGAAAGAAGAAGTAACAGTAATTGATTTTCCTTTGCCCAACGTCCAAGAAATCGACAGTTTAATTTCCCACGTTGTGGAAAAGCCGCAACAGTTGCAAGTTAGCGGTTTAGCAAGGGAACAGTTGGTTAAAGCTTGTCAGGGTTTGAGCCGCGCTAGAATCGGACGAGTTTTGGCTAAAGCTTTGGCCGCAAAACAGCAAATTAACGAGTCAGATATTGACGGAGTTTTGGAGGAAAAACAGCAAGCAATTCGCCAAACTGGCATTTTGGAGTTTTTTAACTCCAGAGAATCCCTAAAAAGTGTGGGCGGCTTGGAGAATTTGAAACAGTGGGTAAAAATGCGGCAAGATGCTTTTACTGACGAAGCGCGTCGCTACGGCATACCGAATCCCAAAGGAGTTTTGTTAGTAGGAATTCAAGGCACTGGCAAATCTTTATCTGCGAAAACAATAGCCTCAGAATGGCGTTTGCCGCTGCTACGATTGGATACGGGGAGATTGTTTGGCGGCGTGGTCGGGGAAAGCGAAAGTCGGGTTAGACAAATGATACAATTAGTAGAGGCGATCGCACCTTGTGTTTTGTGGATCGATGAAATAGATAAAGCCTTCGGTAACATTATCAGCGGTGGCGACGGCGATTCGGGAACTTCGCGCCGGGTATTCGGCAGTTTGATTACTTGGATGCAGGAAAAAACCAGTCCGGTGTTTATTGTTGCAACTGCAAATAACGTCAGGATTTTGCCGGCAGAGTTGCTGAGAAAAGGCAGATTTGATGAAATTTTCTTTTTGAATTTGCCCTCAGAATCGGAACGCCAAGATATTTTTAAAGTGCATTTGCAGCGACTGCGGCCAACTAGATTGCGGGAGTTTGATTTGACGGTTTTGGCAAAACGCGCTGAGAATTTTAGCGGTGCAGAAATCGAGCAAGTTGTAATAGATGGGTTGTATCGGGCCTTTGGCACGTTTGTAAACGGACAGCGCCGGGATTTGATGACGGAGGATATTTTGAGGTCGATCGAGGATACAGTACCTTTAGCTGCGATCGCGCGATCGCAAATTGAAGATTTGAAGCGGTGGGCGGCTGAAGCAGGCGCGAGAACAGCTTCTAACGATACTCACTTAATTGATGAATTGAAACGCTACAGCCAGCGGCGAAGGGATGCGATCGACAATTGACCCAATTTGTAGGGTGCGTCAGTTCGTGTCCAATTAATTCTAAAACAAATTCCCTCTGACTCACATTCTTAATCGTATGATGCGTCATTTCCTGGCTGATTAATTCTCTCAAATATCTCCCGTTATGACGCAGTATACTACTACAAAGCCAACCTAAAAACATCAGCAAGAATAGAATTTTTTTCAATTATTCTCCCCGCATCCGGCGAATCGTAAACCACTAACAGCGAATTCTGCCCGTCCAAATAGGGAAACAGGCTCAATCCCTCAGCATTGTCCGTACCAACCTTAAAAGGCAAGTCAAACAATACTTCCAAATCTCCCCCATCTTGTCCACTAATACTGTCGCCCGATCGCCCTAAAATTCCCTTCAACCGAAAAACCCTTGTCGCCCCAGATAAAGTCATCGTCGGCCCGGCTAAAACAATTAAATCTTCCCCCTTCCAGCACAATTCTCGCACGCCCAAACCGTTCAAATCAAGAAAATGTTTGTTGTACAATTTCCCTCCTTTCCCAATTTCCTTAAGCCTTAAAACTCCAGGTTCTGCCTCTTCAACTTCTATTTCTAAAATTATCGCCCAACCCCGCAGCACCGGCCCCCGCAAACCGAGCAAAATGCGATCGCCCCGCACCGCCAACCCTTCAATATCAAAGCCATTTTCTTTACTCGGAATCGGCACAGATAAATACAAGCCGAGGTGGGTGTCATCTTTGAGCGCGTCTGTCAGCAAATTGCCCGTTTCTGTCCGCTGCAGACATCCCGCTTTAAGTCGAGTTTCGGGATTGCTTGAAGGGGAAATTGACTCGCACAAAATTCCGTCTTTCATAGGAATGCGCGCCAGCAAATAGCGGTTGACCTCTGTCTCGATTTGTGCTAATTTTTCAATATCTTTGTCGGCGTCTTTGCCTTTAGTTTTTTTGCGTTTTGTGCTGTGAGAACCGACCAGCCAAAGATAATCGCTGCTGAAATCCATGCCTTCGATATCGATTTCGCATTTTCCAGGTAGATCGATAAAATCTGCGATCGCAAATCTTTGATGTTCTCCAAAAATATGAGGCGCGACAAGCGACAAACGCTCGATCGAAGTCGTCTCATCGGAACCCAGCCACAAATGGCCGTCTGGAGTTGAAGCGACAGCGGATAAGTCTGTAATGATATCAGCGACTTCGCTGTTGAATTGCAGTAGCAGCCGGCCGAGCAAAAAAGATTCTGGCATAATTATCAGGATCAAAACTATTCTTAGGGTAAGTCATTATAGTTAAACCTGCTTGAAACTGCGATCTTGCCACAGGTGTAATAGTCCGCCAGGAATTATTTCTCCGTCTCAAAGCTGGCATTCCGTTAAAACTGAGAGGTTGCACCATTCTCAATAAAGCTTTTACGGGCGGGCTAGGAGCAAGGGCCACAAGAACATTTAATTTTTGTGGAACAGGCATCTTGTCTGTTCATGACAGAGGTGCAAGATTTGAGTTAAAACCGACTGAAAACAAAAACAGAAAATTAAAAAAGATATCCTCCTCAAGCCTCATAGCAAAAACTTCCGTTTTGAGATAAGAATATTTAACCCCTAGCGGGCAAAACCGCAGTCGGCGGTAATTATTCAGCAAACCGAACCTCCACAGACGGATAACACCCTAATTGAAGCATTAACATCGCCGTTACGTTTCGTTACGATAAGGAGACAGAGAGAAAAACCTCTCATTCGTAAAATCAGAGGTAGCCATTATGAACGGTACATTTCGCGTCGGCAACCTGTTTGGGATTCCCTTCTTTGTCAACGCATCTTGGTTTTTAGTTCTGGGTTTAGTAACCTGGCAGTACGGCGGCGCATTAGCTGCCCTGTTTCCCACATTGGGCCCCGTAGCGCCCTGGATGCTGGGATTATTCACAGCGTTACTGTTATTTGCTTCCGTCTTAGCCCACGAATTAGGACACAGTTGGGTAGCCATTAAACAGGGAATTGGCGTGAAATCGATTTCGCTATTTCTGTTTGGCGGACTGGCTAATTTAGAAAGAGAATCTAAAACCCCAGCCGAAGCATTTTGGGTAGCCATTGCAGGCCCGTTGGTTAGCTTATTTTTATCCGGTTTGTTAACAGCGATCGGCATCGGTGCTGGTCTCACAGGCCCCGCAGCGGCCATCGTCGGACTTTTAGCTTCCATCAACTTAGTTTTAGCCTTATTTAACTTAATTCCCGGTTTGCCCCTCGACGGCGGCAACATCCTCAAAGCAATTGTCTGGAAAATTACTGGCAACCCTTACAAAGGTGTAATTTTTGCTAGTCGCGTTGGTCAAATAATTGGTTGGATTGCCATTGCTACAGGCATCTTTGGCAATATTTGGAATCTAGTAATCGGTTGGTTCTTACTGCAAAATGCCGGTCAATCTGCCCAATATGCCACAGTCCAAAATCAACTGGCAGGCCTGACAGCCGCAGATGCTGTTACCCCCGAAAGTCCGATCGTCTCCCAAGACTTGTCCCTCAGAGAATTTGCCAACAACTACGTGATCGGTAGCACTCAAACCTGGCGCAGATTCCTGGCAACAGATGATGCCGGACAATTGGTAGGTGCGATCGACCTTGATGACCTCAAAACCATTCCTACCGGACGCTGGCCCGAAGTTTTGGTTAAAGAACTCCTGAAGCCGATCGAATTTTCCACAACAGTCAAACCAGAATTATCCCTCCTCGAAGTCGTCACCCTTCTGGAACAACTCAAAGTACAAGAACTCCCCGTCATTCGCGAAAATGGTGTCCTCGTCGGACTTGTAGAAAAAGCTGAAATTGCCCGCCTGTTACAAAGACGAGCCGAAGCGAACCCTGCTTGATATCCTCCGATACTTGACAAATAAGAGTTAACCCCCTCGATTTCCCCTTACCAAAAGGGCGATCGGGGGGGTTAACTCTAGCTTGAAAAAAGTCAATTCAAACACTCAATTATTAGCAGCAAATCAAGCATAATAATTATCGGAGTGTATTGAGCATCTGAGCGAGGATTTTATGCCGTATCATGACTATTGTGGCAGTCGCTAAAATAACTGTTTTGGGAGCATCAATGCAGAACAGCTACTTTATAGATAAGGTGAGCTTAGCCGCACGCGAAAACTCAGCAATCTACAGCTCAATTTCAGCAATCAAATCTAGTATTTTTTGATAATCAAAATTATATAGATGATTCCTCATAACTTCCGCAAAAACATCATTATCGCTGCCGATTTCCTCAATAGTTGTGGCAATCAAGTCGAAGTCAGCCTCACGAACGGCCTGTTTTAGATTCCTCGTCCATTCTGGGGAAACTTTTGGCTTGGAGTCCAGCGTAAATATTGCAGCACTATCAGATATTTTTTCTTGTAGCATACTTGAACTCTGCGATAAATCATTGACTTCAACATATTTATTGATGACTTCACCAGCACCCACTGCGGTAACAACTTGAATATCAAACTTGAAGACAGTCCCTTGTCCCACTTCGCTCTCGACGGTAATGTCGCCGCCCATTAATCTTATGAACTCGCGGCTGATGTTTAATCCTAAACCCGTACCTGTTTGAACTTGCTTTTCTGATGAGGTTTGCACCAATAATTCAAATAGGCTTTCTAATTTTTTCGGGAAAATACCAACTCCTGTATCGGCTATTTCAAACCCAATAAAAATAGTTTTTTGAGGTTCTCCAATATTTAAGTAGTTTTTGGTAGGCTTATTGATTCCTAATTGTTTGTGCCATACTGTGACGGAAACTGAACCTGTTTCGGTAAATTTAACCGCATTGTCTAAGATGTTTATCAGCACTTTTCTCAGCTTAATATCATCAGTTTGCACGTATTGGGGGACATCGCAAGAGCAGTCAATAATTAATTGCAATCCTTTATTTGCCGCCCGAATCTGAAACATATTTTGCACATCCCCCAGCAAGCGGTAAAAGTCAAAAACTTTGGCGTTGAGTGTCATGCGCCCAGCTTCTATTTTAGATAAGTCTAAAACTTGATTGATCAGTTGAAGCAGGTGTTCTCCGCTGCGGCGAATAATTTTGATATTTTCTTGTTCCGGCAAAGTTAAATTAGCGCTTGGTTCCATTAATTGAGCGAAGCCGAGAATGGCGTTGAGGGGGGTTCGCAATTCGTGGCTCATGTTGGCGAGAAAGAGGCTTTTAGTTTTGTTGGCAGCTTCTGCGGCTTCTTTAGCTTGTTGAAGTTCTTGTTCTGCTTGTTTGCGATCGCTCGTATCAATGATTATGCCGTGCCAGACAATATCTCCATTTTCGCGCAATTCTGGTCGAGAATAGCCTTGCAGCCATTTGAGTTTTCCCGATGCTGTCACAATCCGCCACTCGTGGGAAAATGGTTCTAGATCAGTGGCACTTTTGACAAATGCCTCGAAGTGGCTGGAGCGATCGTCCGGGTGTATTTGTTCGTAGAGTAAAGCAGAGTTGTTCTGGATTTCCTCCGGCTCTAATTCTTGAATTTCTCGGCATAGAGGACTGATATATTCCATCTTGACTGAGCCGTCGGGATGCTGCACGAATATGTAAAGTTCTCCGGGAACAGTGTTCGCTAATTTGTGAAACAGAGCTTCGCTTTTTTGCAAGGCTAATTGTGCTTGTTTGCGATCGCCAATATCAATCCCAAATCCAAACAAAAAATCGAGGCTGCCACCTTCGTCGAGCACCGGTGTGCCGTACCACTCGACTAACAAAGTTCGATCGTCAGAAGTGAGAATGCGATGTTCGTTAACCGTTTGCTCCCGCGCTGTTACGCCCGTAAAAATTGAATGTAATCCGGCTCGATCGCTTGGGGGTACAAATGTCGCTAAGTAATCCTTGCCTACAACTTCTGTGGCAGTATAGCCCACCGCTTCCAGGATACTGTGATTCGCCAGCAGGATTTTACCCTCAGAGTCGATCGCCACAAAAAAAATCGGGGAATTTTCGATAATCTTTAAGTTAAAGTCGCGCTCTTGACGGATAATTTTTTCAGCTTGCTTGCGCTCCTCAATTTCGAGCTGCAAGCGGGCATTGATCGAGGCTAGCTCGATCGTGCGATCGACTACTTCAATTTCCAGAGTACGGTTGTAGTCAGCCAATATTTGCTCTGCCTGTTTGCGAGCCGTGATATCTTTAAACACAGTAAGAACATAAAGGATATTCCCCGCACCGTCAAACACCGGCAGCGCTCGCACTTCCAAACGAATATTTTTCCCGTCTCG
Source organism: Microcoleus sp. w2-18bC1 (assembly GCF_036700365.1). Classification (NCBI taxonomy): domain Bacteria; kingdom Bacillati; phylum Cyanobacteriota; class Cyanophyceae; order Oscillatoriales; family Microcoleaceae; genus Microcoleus; species Microcoleus sp. w2-18bC1. The sequence goes on along the minus strand of NZ_JAUBOS010000086.1, from coordinate 10,565 downwards.
GCGAATATCCATATCTTCCGCAATCACCTCGAAGCCACTCAACGCCCGCACAAACGGCATTTGCTCGGCAGGGTACAGTTGATTAGTGCCTGTTATATAAATTTGATAAGCTTGTGGTAGCTCTTGTGCGGTAGCATCGGGCATTTCTCCTCTACCCAATATCTGCTCACCCGCCGAATTCATGAAAATAACTGCGCCGCGCGGATTCATCGCCGAGACTCCAACAGGCAAATTTTCTACCAGTTGGGCAAATTTTTCTTCACTTTCTGCCAAAGCTTGAAAAGACTGTTTCAGTTGAGCTGCCATCTCGTTAAAAGACTGGGCTAATTCGCCGACTTCCTCAAGCCTACTGACAGTAACAGGGCGATCAAACTCTCTGGCGGCAATATCTTTAGCTGCTTCGTTGAGCCGCAGCAGCGGCAGCGTTACCCACCTCGCCGTCAGCACTCCGGCAATTGTCGATAGCAGCAGCGCCGCCAAACAAAGTAAAATTGTAGCGCGCGTATTTTTGTTAATTTGCCCCATAAAATCGGATTCGGGAACTGCGATCGCAATCAGCCAGTTCAAACCGTAAACATCAGAAAAAGGCAGCACTTCCACAAAATATTCCTTCCCATCTCGGCTAAATTTCAGTTGCTGCCGCTGCTTAATGTCGCCAAACCCCCCGAAGTGTTCGTACAAATATTTAGCTGCGGTGCGAATGACAGGAGTTTGGCTGTCTAAAACATTCACCCGCTGCAGTTGCTGCTTTCCAGACATCTTCCTAAAGGGTGATTCTTGACTCGAACTGGCAACCAGCAAGCCAGATCGTTCGATCGCGAAAATTTGTCCCGTTTTGCTAAGCTTAATGCGATGCAGATATTGCTCAAGCTCCGAAAGCGAAAAGTCTACGCCACAAACTCCCAGCAATTTACCATTTCGATCGCGAATCGGTTGGCTGCCAGCAATAAAAACAGTCCCAGGATTAAAACCCGGATAAATGCTCGTCCAAATCGGTTTATTAGCTGCGACAGCTTCTTTGTACCAGGGACGGAGACGGGCATCGTAGGTTCTGGGTTCTGCCTTTAATTTAGCGGTGCGAGTGCCTAGGCTGTCTGTAGCGTAGTAAATGCTCTGAAACTTGGTAGACTTGTTTGCCGCGACAATTTGCAAGCTGTTATCCGTGGGGTTGCGCCAAATTCCGAGATATTCTCCTGATTTTTCCGCACCGAGGGAAATCCACTGAATGCTTTTAAACGAGCGCATTTGCTGCCAGAGGAACTTCTCTCCCCGAGGCTGCGGCTTTTCTAACTGTAAGTTTAATTCACCGCGCTCGATCGCTTCAGCGTTAAGTTGATTTACCCACTGGGTAGGTTCGAGAAAAGAAATCAGCTTTTCTTCAACTCTCTTTCCCGTCTCCGCGATCAATTTATCCGCGAGTTCTTCGACTGCTTTGTCTCCGTTGCGAAAGGACAGATACCCGACAATCCCGACTACGGCGACAATTTGCAGCACAAAAGATGCCACTAGAAGGTGACGCAGGGAGATTTTTGTTTGGTGTTGAGAAGTTTTACTCGCGAATCGGGGCAACGGCATAGGCTGATGGCTAATTGCTCCCTAACACTTTAACTGTTCCAGCCTGTAATTTCACTCTGACGGGGCGATCGAGGTGTTTCCTTGCCCTCAAAACCCCTCGCATACAGACACAAATCACGAGCAAGCACGAGACTTATACAATTTTAGATTTTAGATTTTAGATTTTAGATTAAATAATTCCGAATGAATGATGAAGCTCTTGCTTTCGAGCTTCGCTACAGTTGCACTCTTTTTTTCAACGAGTATGACGCACTGTTAGCTGAGAATACCTCCGCCATTTTCTTGCTTTCGTGAGTTTCCTAGCTCAACCAAACCTGATTCTTGCGTGGAACCTCGACCATCGAAACTCAACATTCATCCGTTAAATCCGCTATACAATCCCTTGGTGAACATCCATGCGTTACATCCGTTACATCCGGTAGCACAATCCGTTGCCGAACTTCTCTTTAACAGCTACGCGGAAAATCCCCCGCTTGTCCAAACGGATAGAGCGAGGGGCGAGAATAGGTATTCTCGGAAAATATAAAGTAGTGGCAGTGGCTGTTGTCGAGCCATTGCCATCTATAGAAGCCATACTATTTGAGGCTCACAAAAAGATTTCAGAGCCAATTGTCTGCTTGCAGTCAATGCTTGAAGTCAAACCAACCTGTTCAAGCAAGAAGTCAAAGCAAGTCGTAAAGGCCTAGGCTACTTCTTCTTCTCGATCAATTTGGCGCAGGTGAATGTGCTTGCGTCCCAGAGAGATTTCAAATTCATCTCCTGGCTGGAGTTCCATCTGTTTGGTGTAGGCAGCTCCAATCAGTAAGTTGCCGTTAGATTGAACGCTAATCCGATAGCTGGCAGAGCGTCCGCCACGTCCATTGCCGTTTTGCTTCCCGTCTAGCTGAATGCCTTCTGCATCAATCAGCGCATTGAGGAATTTCATCATGTTGACCCGTTCTACGCCGTTCTTGGTAACGGTGTAGTAGCCACAGGCTCTAGCTTTTTCTTCCTTGGTAAGGTTCTCTAGGTCTTTGACCTTTTTGATCAGATCTTCGCCTTCAAGGGGTTCGATATTTTTCTTTTTAGCCATTTACTGAGTCCTGAAATATTCAACTGGTGTACGGATTTTTTCTCGGTTGGTTTTTGGTTTGACCAAGAAACTTTAGCTTTATAGCTGGTCGTAAAACTATATTACACCGATCGGCTCAATTGTTAACCACTATTATCTAAATATTTTTAACAACCTGCAGTATTTCTTGAGGAGTAGCTGCAACCGATGCGAGCAATCTCTAAACTCGGTAGCATAAGCTATCAGCTATCAGCTAGCTGAATATTTGCCCCGCTCTTAAAATCCCATGAAGTTAACCACACGCGGACACTACAGTGTCAAAGCATTACTGGATCTAAGTTTGCAACCTCGCTATGGCCCGACATCGGTGAAATCGATAGCGAAGCGACAGGAGTTACCTGCTCCGTATCTAGAAAAATTGCTGATTGAAATGCGACGAGCCGGTTTAGTCCAATCTGTTCGGGGTTCCCAAGGAGGATATCAATTGGCCCGCCAGCCCGCTCAAATCTCTTTAGGACAAATCTTAGAGGCTGTAGGTGAAACTATTGAACCTTTACCTCGACATTTTCCCGACGCGACGCAAGCAGAGGACTGGGTAACATTCAGTTTGTGGAACCGATTGCACAAAAAACTTGCCGAAGCGCTGTACAGTATTTCCCTCGAAGACTTATACTATGATGTCCGCAGTTGGCAAGCGGCTCTTGGCGAAGAAACTAGCTTTATCATTTAAATGGTAAGTTCATTCATTCGATCGCCAGCAAGCACACATGGACGCAACACTTGTTACTTACTTTGGTGGCTGTCACTGCGGAGCTGTCCGCTTCCGTGTCGCCGTTGACAAACACGAAGCATCAGATTGCAACTGCTCTATCTGCAAAAAGAAGGGATTTTTGCACCTCATTGTGCCACCGGAACGTTTTACCTTGCTCAGTGGCCAAGATGTTTTGACCACCTATACATTTAATACAGGAACTGCTCAACATACTTTCTGCGGAATTTGCGGCATTCACTCGTTCTATCGCCCCCGATCGCATCCCGATCATTTCGATGTCAACGTCCGTTGTCTTGACTCAGATGCCATCGAACACTTTCAGATCCTACCCTTTGACGGTGTTAATTGGGAGGAGAACGTACACTTGCTCGGCGACTAAACTAATCTCAGCAGTTAGAGCAACCACGCCTGATGATGATGAGGTTTTGAATTGCTCAAACCCTTGCCTTTATTGCTTCTTCCTTCTTCCTTCTACAATAAAATCGCCCCTCAAAAAATCAAAGTCTGCAAGGGTAGCAGGAGTTAAAATCTGCTCTCTGGGGCGATTGCTCCTGCTCTGACAATCAAGGAAGATGCTTCGAGTCCCCGGAGGCATCCGTGGAGCGAGAAAAAACCTCCTCGCTCCCCATCGCAAGTCCCCGGATTGATCGGTGGGGTCGCTTTCTTCAATTCCTTAATCTAAAATCTAAAATCTAAAATCTAAAATCGATTGACGGACTATCAAGTTTGACACAATATATAATGATGCCGGATGAATTTCCTGTTTTGATTTTAGCTGCGGTGTTGGATTATTCGATCGGCGATCCTTGGGGTTGGCCACATCCCGTGCAGGCGATGGGTTGGGCGATTGACCGCTATACTCGACTTGTCTTTAATATATGGAATAATCCCGCAGGCAAAATGCCTGAAGCAGAGGATCGTCCCGCTGGCGATCGGCACAAACTGCTGCTACGATGTGCTGGTACAATACTAGCGATCGGGCTGATTGTAGGCAGTTATACTGTCAGTTGGTCGATCGTCCAAGCTGCTAGTTGGGTGCATCCTGTTTTAGGTATTGCCATACAGACCATTTTGCTGGCAAGCTGTTTTGCCGGTCGCAGTTTGAGGGCGGCAGCAGAGGATGTGCTAGCACCTTTAAATGTTGGAGATTTAGTCAAGGCGCGAGAAAGGTTGAGCCTTTACGTCGGCCGGGATACCGAAAACTTATCCGAGCCAGAAATTCTGCGAGCATTGTTAGAAACTGTAACAGAGAATGCAGTCGATGGCGTGACAGCACCGCTATTTTATGCCTTACTTGGGTTCGCTCTGCCGCATCTATTATTAAGTGTTACCGGTTCGCCGATCGATCCTAACTCGATGTGGGCGACTGCTATAGTCCCCTTGGCGATCGCTTACAAAGCAGCCAGCACATTAGATTCTACGATCGGCTACAAAGAAGCCCCATACACAGATTTAGGATGGTTTAGCGCCAAACTAGAAGACGTGCTGACGTGGATTCCTTGCCGGCTAACAGTGATTACTTTAGCCGTTATATCGGGCAAACCGATTTACATTTGGCAAATTTGTCAGAGAGATGCTGTTAAAGATGCCAGCCCCAATTCCGGTTGGAGCGAGTGCGTTTACGCCGCCATCTTGGGAGTACAACTAGGAGGTACTAATTCCTATCGCGGAGTTCTCAAACACAAACCGCTGTTAGGCGAGCCGGATCACCCTATCACAGCGCCGCTAATTTGCCAAGCATTGCAATTAACTCGGTATTGCTTTCTGATTTGGTTGGGACTATCATTGCTTTTTTATACCTTATTATGTTTGAGCCGCTAACTGATGACCTCATCCGAACAGTCCAGGAGACATAAATAACGTATTTCTGCCATTGTTCGCGCTCCAAGCATTGCAATCGCAGCATCTGCTTTTCATCCGTTCTGGGTAAGCCCAGCAGAAGACAGATATAAGCCACCGACAGAAGCAAAAAAAGTTTTGACCCAAAGCATCCAGGATACCCGCCACGTGATTCATCCGTCCAGAAATAAAAAACCTGTATCCGATCAACAAGCCCCCGAATTTATCCGTGGGGTCAATGCTAAAATCTAAAATCTAAAATCTAAAATCTAAAATCTAAAATCGATTGACCTTTGTTCAAACCCCTAGATTCCTCTGTCAAGTCAATCTAAAACCTCAAATCTAAAATCTCCAATTGTTCGATATGCCAACAGCCAACAATTAGCTCGCAGCAACCCATGACTAAAATTATCGAAATTTTATCCCCTGATGAAGTGAGGCGCACTCTCACGCGCGTCGCTTCCCAGATTATCGAAAAATCAGGGAACCCCTCGGAGTTAGTGCTGTTGGGCATTCATAGTAGAGGAGTGCCTTTAGCTCAAATTTTGGCAGATCAAATTGAAGTGCTCGAACAAGTCAAAGTACCCGTGGGCGCTTTGGATATTACCTTTTACCGAGATGACTTGGATCGAGTTGCGATGCGGACACCGGCTAAGACAGAAATTCCTTTCGATTTGACGGGCAAAACCGTGGTGTTGGTAGATGACGTTATATATAAAGGCAGAACGAGTCGAGCAGCTTTGAATGCGGTAAACGATTACGGGCGGCCGGAGAAAATTTGGTTAGCGGTATTAGTCGATCGTGGCCACCGAGAAGTACCGATTCAGCCAGATTTTACGGGTAAAAAGTTGCCGACTGCAAAGGAAGAACAAGTTAAGGTTTACGTTCAAGATCTCGACGGGCGCGACGGAGTGGAGTTAATTAAGGGATAATAGGATTTTAGATTTTAGATTTTAGATTTTAGATTGGGCACAAATGACTGTTAAACAAAGTCCAGCTAAATAAACTACTTAGGGTGCGCTGTAACTAGCGCGTCAAGCCACTTTTTGCGTCCATCACCGAGCAAAATACTTCGTTTCCGCCCGCTGACAACGTAAAAAACCCGGTTTCTACCAGAATAGGGGCTTTTGGGTAAGCAAGCCTCTAGGAAGAAACGGGGTTTTTCGCGCGCTGAGGGTCCTAAATTATGAAAAATCGGCAGTGCAGGAGTTGAACCTGCCTGGGGCGAATTATGAGTTCGCTGCCTAAACCGCTCGGCCAACTGCCGTTAAGTCGATTTGTTCGACCTAACTGAAAATGAATTATAACATAATTTCTCAGTCCGTGCTAGAACTAGAGAACAAAAATCAAAATCTTTAGATCTGCTGAGTCCCGATCGCCTGTTAGCCAATGTTAGGCAAGCCGATCGACCGGGCCAAGCAGTTTCTAGGACTCGGCATAAACTTATAGGCAATGGCAGTGAATTCGACGGTAGTTCTGACTCTAATTCTGCTCGCTCTCATGTTTGGAGCAGGCGTGACGAGTTCTGTTTGGGGATTTACTATAGGTCGCGAAGCCTTGCAAGGAACGACTCAACCCGATGTTCGTCCCAGCAACAATGCTGGCAACGGCAAGCCTGGAAAGACGGCTAGTAAAGACCAAGTGAGCATTTTGAAAGAAAAAGACATTCTCACAACCGTCAAAGCACGGGTAGAAGGTCGCGATCCCGAAAAAACGGCCGGGGCAAATACTAAAACAGAGAAGGCAAGCTCTAAACCAGCCGCGGCAAAAAAACCGGCTGCACAAAATGCTAGCGCCAAGTTTCCCCTGAACAGTCGCGACGGAGGAATAACCCTGGAAGTGAGCGCGGCCAGTCAGCGCAACAATTCCATGCTGCTAGACGTGAGCATGAAAAATGAAGGCTCGCAAGCTGTGAGGTTTCTCTACAGTTTCTTGAACGTCACTGACGATCGTGGCAGGGCCCTGAGCGCGACTGCCGAGGATTTGCCGTCGGAACTGCCCCCCAACGGGCAGGTGTTTTACGGTACGGTGAGTATTCCCACAGCTTTGCTGGAAAATGCTAAGGAAGTTTCGCTGACGCTGACAGATTATCCAGGTCAAAAACTTCAGTTGCAAATATCTGGCATTCCAGTGGCGAAGTAAAACAAAAGGAGCAAAACCTCCAAAGGGATTCTCACGTTTGATCGAGAAAGTTTTTTTAGGGAGCATTGTGTCACTTTTAGGGGCGAGAGTGCAGGACATATCTGATTTACCCGCGATGAGTTGGACAGAGGTGCTGTCGCGGTTGCTGTCAGTGCTGTTGCTGATTGCGATCAATGCTTTTTTTGTGGCGGCTGAGTTTTCGATGGTGACGGTACGCCGATCGCGCATCAATCAGTTAGTGGAAGCTGGCGATGTGGCAGCTTTAACTGTGCAATCTTTGCAGCAAAGTATTGAGCGATTGCTCTCGACAATGCAGTTGGGAATAACTCTTTCTAGTTTAGCTCTCGGCTGGATTGGGGAAAGTACGATCGCCGTGCTAGTCCGAATGTCGATCGGCTATTTGCCGCTGCCAATTTACATCAAGTCGGCGATCGCCCATTCTTTTAGCATATCAATAGTAACTTTTTTGTTGCTAGCTTACGTGCAAATCGTACTGGGCGAACTTTTTCCCAAATCTGTAGCGTTGCTGCATTCCGAACAGCTAGCCAGAAGTTTAGGGCCTCCGAGTTTATTGATTGCCCGTGTGTTCAAGCCCTTTGTGTCGTTTCTCAATCAATCTACTCGATCGCTCTTGCGGTTTGCGGGCATCGAATACGATCTAAGGCACCGGCCGGTTACTCCCGAAGAATTGCAATTAATTATAGCTACCTCCAGCGAATCCAGCGGCTTGGAAGCAGAAAAGCGAGAATTGCTCAACAACGTGTTTGAATTTGGCGAAGTTTGGGTAGAAGAAGTAATGGTGCCCAGGCCTAGCATTGTCGCACTTCCCAAGACGGCAACCTTTCAAACTTTGCTCGACGAAATGGCGATTTCTCACCATTCCCGCTATCCCATGACGGGAGATTCTTTAGACGACATTATCGGCATTATTGGTTTCAAACAACTGGCAAAACCCCTAGCTGAAGGTTTGCTATCTCCCGATACGCCAATTTTACCTTGGATGCGTTCGGTGAGGTTTGTACCGGAGATGATGCTGCTGGGGGAACTGCTGCCTTTGATGCAGAGTTCGTCGGAAGAAATTGCGATCGTAGTCGATGAATTTGGCGGCATTTCCGGGTTAGTTACACTGCGGGATTTGATAGCCGAAATTATCGGCCGCAGCTACGAGTCGCCCGACAGCAAAGAAATTGCTTTGCAAGTATTGGACGATCGCACTTATTTAGTGCAAGCGCAGTTAAATTTAGATGATGTGAATCAAATATTGAATGTGGATCTGCCAGTAACTGACGAATATCAGACAATTGGAGGTTTTCTGAGTTATCAGTTGCAAAGAATGCCGGCAGTGGGGGAAGTTTGGCGCGGAGAAAATGTGGAACTTACGGTTGTTTCTGTGTGCGGGCCGCGGTTGGATCAAATTCAAATTCACTTGTTGTCAGAGGCGGCGGGCGATCGAGCTTTAGATGGAATTGCAGCAGCGGATGAGGAAGTTGTGGGGAAAGGGCGAAAGAATAGCGGGGTAAGTAGTGTGGCGAAAATTTCTAGTTGAGCATATTTTAGCGGTATCGGCTCAATAAGTAGCAGGGTGGATTAATTGTCAAAAGAGTAAACCAGTGGGGAAAGGCTATTTGCTGACGAGTACGCGCCAGATTTAATTGGTTGGTCTTGATGAGATAAACCGAAAAGTAATTCGCTAACATATTCAAGTTGATTGGCCATAAATCTTAAAGCTTCAGGAAGTGTACTTGTACCGAGCATCCGAGCTAGAAATAGTAAAAATTGTCTGACCATTGCCCAGTTCGCAGGTGCATTGCCACCTCGATGGATGCAGTTATCCTCATTTAACGTCACATCTTTAACCCAATGCAGCCGATTCTCTATTAACCCTCTTTTGTCACTCTCGTGGTAGTATAAGCAGTGACACACCTCAAAAGCATTGCCAGTCCTATGGTAGAGCCTCGTCAACCAGTACCCACAGTCAACTTTATAGATGAATACTGTCAAATTTATCAAAACATATTTCCAGAAGTTAGGAGCTTTGAAGCTTTTAAGTACTTACATGTCGGTATGATATCAGACATAAAACGCAAAACACTACCATCAATAGCGAAAGTTATAGGGCTAGATAATCATCAAGCATTACACCATTTTTTAACACAATCACCTTGGAAGGTAAAAGAATTAAGTGAGAAACGATTAGAATTAATATTATATGTACTTCAAGGGCGCCCAATAGTACTAATAATTGATGAGACAGGAGACAAAAAAAAGGGGGATGCGACTGATTATGTAAAACGACAGTACATTGGAAATTTAGGTAAAACAGATAATGGTATCGTTGCAGTTACAGCGTATGGTGTTTGATCTGGTCTGACTTTTCCTCTATTATTTGAATTTGATAAACCGAGAGAAAGACTGCAACCAGGAGATGAATATCTAACTAAACCTGAAATCGTCGCAAAAATGATCAAACAATTGCGTGCGATGGGATTTAAATTTAATCTTGTCCTAGCAGATAGTTTATACGGAGAGAGTAGTAAAAATTTTATTCAAATACTAGAGGAATTGAATCTAAATTTTATTGTGGCAATTCGCTCTAACCACAAAGCATGGGGAGTTACAGACGCGAAAGTTAAATATTCAAAGTGGCAAAGATTCAAACGTGCCTTCTCCGACTTAAGCTCGGAAGACAGATATATAAGAGAGATTATTTGTGGTGATAATCCGGAAATTAAATATTGGCAAATCACAACTGATAAAGAGGAGCTGCCCAAAAACACTACTTGGTATGTAATGAGTAAATTTCCCAAGGTTACACCCAGAGAAGTAGGTAATTTTTATGGTTTAAGAACTTGGGTAGAATATGGTTTGAAGCAAAGTAAAAACGAATTAGGATGGGCAGATTTTCGCTTAACTAATTATTCACAAACAGAAAAATAATGGGAAATTATTTTTAGCGCTTATTTGATGGTTAGTCTCCACTCTGAACAACTGCTAAAATTACCACCACAATCTGAATCTAATTTTTCATCACATCCAGGGTGGGATCGAGGAAAGGGGTGGAAGAATATTCTTAACAACCTCCGTTTAATACTTCAACCATTTGTACTATTTAGGGCTTGCTGAAAAAGTCAGAAAACAGCATTGCGAAAAATGAGTGAATTCGAGATCGCCTTGACGAGATAAGTT
>NZ_JAUBOS010000085.1:0-21933 GCF_036700365.1 Microcoleus sp. w2-18bC1 | reverse complement strand
GAATCCATTGAAAAACTAGAATCACTGTTACATAAACTTTTAAATGAAGGAGAATTAATTATGAAATGGAACCGAAAGATCAAAAACAAAGGTAACGCGAGTTAATGCAGTTTAGATGTCGAACAGCTTATCAGTGAATCTTCTCAAGTTCAAATTCTAGTCGAAGCAGTTCTTTTTGATAATTCTTAATAGCTTGACCTACCAAATAGTTTCTATTACTTCTTTCCCAGGTTTCTAGCCCTTTCTCAGAAAAAGGCAAGACGATGTTGTGTGCAAAAGCCATCACGCCTTGAAAGCGTTGACTCAAATCACTACATTCAGTTGGGGCTGAACCGATACGATCCACCTGAAGATATAACTTTTCTATCTCTGGATATAGTTGTGACATACGCTCTAGATAATTAGCTTCAATTAGCTGCTTCCGATTGAACATATCTGTGAATTCGATCGTTTTATCAACAATAAGTTTGGTGTTACTCAAGATGCAATTCATAGAATCTAGATAGGCTTCCTTCGTTACTTTAAACGAATCAAAAATAGTCGCAAGCTCTCCATAGCTTTTGTTCCAGTCAATAACAATTTCATCATCAATCTGTTCACCATCTAGCTTTGTAGGGAAAAATTGGGGAGATAATTTTTTACTAATCCACTCAGTTCTACAAATCCAGTTTGCAGAACTCACATCATCTAGAGAAAGATACACGAATAGCCAAATTACTTGAGCTTCTTTTCCTTTCCAGTGTATTTTTACCTCGTTGTTTCTATAATATTCGCTAGATTTTAGTTCAGCAGTAATTTTTCTGACAATTTCTATCATATCGGGTTTTGCATATTCCTTGCTTAGAAGAATGTTTGCAGAATATCTTTTTGCCCCACCATGACTAATATCCCGAAATGAAAGGATTGTGTAACCATTAGTTGCAGTAAGTTTTCTACTAAACTCTTGAATTTTTTTAAGCGATAGAATATTGATCTGCTGTTCAAAAGGGATAATAAGTTTCCATGCCTTATTGGTCTTCTGGACATTACTACTATTAACTGCCTGCCAATAAGCAATTTCTTCCTCATCATCATATAAAACAACCATAACAGGTAATGAGTGTTCCTGCCAGTATTCTAGATGCTCTGTCTTGCCACGAAAAACAAAGCCTTCAGTGGTTTTCTCCTTAAACCAACTTTTCCCAGATTTGATCTGAAGTGCAATTAATTTACCTGTTGCTGTATTACTCTCAACTACTTCAACGTGAGCATCGATACCATAGTCTTCTATAGGTTGCTCACGAAAGATCCAACCTAATTTCTCAAAGAGTAAGTTTGTTCCGGCAACACCAATTCTTTCAGTACGAGAGTTTGAATCAGCTTTCATAATTGTATCGCAGATCCGGTATAATACTTTGTTTAACCTAAAACTACCGCAAATTTATCATCTATGTCAACCTTCTTACTCCCTGTGGGAATCTCCTTTTCTGGATCAAGTTCGGCGCACCATCCCACTCAAAAACATGAGTCGTGGCACTCAAAAAAGTTACTTCTTATATTACATATAATGCGTCGTAAGGTGCCTCATAAACTAGATAGTTGAGTTGACTCAACTATCTGGCTGACGCATCTTACCGAATACTAAACATCGCGTTCTGTCCGTACCCATTTAGTTTGCCGCTTGAGGAGAAAACCCAGATACAAAGGGATTTTCCACAGGATGTAAAAAGGTACAGATAACAAAGTGGAACCGGAAATATCCGCCCTCCCGAATTTTGCCCAAGCGCCGACAATGGAAACTAAAATCAGCAATCCTTGTAGTCCTAACAAGACGGCTGGAATTGGGGATGTCCCCAAAATTGCTGCTATTAATGAGGCGGCAAAAGCGGCTAGCCAAATAGCGACTAAAAGCGATAGGGGAGGGACGGATAAGTCGAGGGCGATCGCCAATAAGTCAAAACGTTTTTGCTCGACTGAAGCTGCAGTCAGCCGGGGAGTTTGAGTTAACAATGTCTGTATGTGACCGTGTTCCCACCTGGTTCTTTGACTTTTAGCTGCTTGCTGCTGCTGTGGCAAACACCCGGTGACGTTGGCTTCGGGGCAGAATACTGTTGGGTGTCCGGCGATCGCCAAATCCAAACTCATCTGCATATCTTCAACAATATTGCTGCTAGCTAGGGAAACCGATCGAATTATCGACCAGGGAAAAGCCATGCCAGTACCCGTTAGTAATGATGGGAATCCTAACTTTTTTAAGCCGCTGGGACGGACTAAGTTTTTAACTAGAAATGCTAAAGCAGAAATAGAATCTTTGGGAGTAGGATTTGGTGGCTGTTCCATGAGATAAGTTGCTTGCACTGGTCTTTGTTCAACAACTGCAACCCTGGCTAATTTTTCTATAGAGTCTGGCTGACAAATGCAGTCTGCGTCAACCATGATGACTACTTCGGGGGGGTCGGATTCAATCGACTGCAAGCCAAAATCCAGTGCGTATCCTTTGCCCTTGCGTTGTGTGTCTTGGCGCTCGATCGCACTTGCACCGCAGTTACGGGCGATTTCTGCCGTGGCGTCCGTGCAGTTGTCAGCAATCACTAACAGGCGGTCTTGAGGTGTTAGCTGCGGCAATATGGTGGAGATGGTGGCGGCAATTCCTGCTGCTTCGTTGTAAGCGGGAATTAAAACTGCTACTTTGGGGCGGGGTGCTTTAGTTTCCGCTGTGGGGTCGAAGCCGGAGAAGAAAGCTGCACTGCATTCTAGAAATAGAACTGTAACGGGAATGAGAAGGATCAGGGCGATCGCCAATAGCACAACATCTATCAATAGGAAGAGTAGCTGATTAATTTCCACAATTATAGTACCTTAATTTAATTTTATTGGTTGCATTCATTGAGTTTATTTAATCTAATTGCACCTTTGTTAACTCACAGCGCCACTCTATCTCAAGTATCATCCTATCATGCCTGCAAAAAATCACCGTTATCACCTTTGTTGTGAGGACTTAAGTCTTCCTAAAACTACTAGGACGATCGTTCTCACTACAAATTAATTTGATTGCGGTTGTGCGATCGAATATGATATCATATCATGTCTATTATGACAATGTTAAGTCACTCTATTTAATTAAACATCAAACAAGCCCAGACTGGAGAAACTAGGTTTCTAAAAGAAACCTGGTTTCTGGGTGTTATATTTTTTTTAATCAACTAAACACTTCGTCGATGTTTAACATCAAATCCGGTTGCATCGGAATCATAAAATCGAGTCAACAGTTAACACTCAACCATTTAGTTTTTCGACCAGCCTGTCAACAGTCAACAGTCAACAGTCAACAATCATTTCGCTCCTGCAACCGGAATTGATATAACTCATTCATCCCCTGTGGGTGGCTACTCAGGAAACAATCTCCCAACTCAAAATTATGTTCAAGCTACGCTGCATCGGGCATAGCAACAGGTTCAGATTTTTTGGTGGTGAACTGTGCGGGGGCTGCAAATTCTCTGAGATATCTCGATATCGATCGCAAATATCCCACTTCTGCTTGAATCACATCCAGCGTAGAAAGACTCTCAACTAAGTCATCAAACTCATCTGCAGTAACTCCAGCACTGTGCAAGACTTCTTGGTTAAGCCGGCCGCAGATTCCTTGCAGGAGGAGTTGGATAATCTCGCTATAGTCAGCGATTTCCGTTCCGTAACCTTGCAATTTCTTGGGATTGATTCCCCACTGCAAAATCTTCAACAAGTCTTCAGGGGCACTCCACGCAAAAGAGGAAGCAATCACTTCTTTTTCCGCTGCTACAAGAGCGTGCTTGATTTGCACTTCGGGGAAATCTGGATCGATGATTAAGCTTTCCAGCTTCGACACTTGTTTATCTAAGACAGGCAAAGAAAAAGGAGCTAATTCTACACTCACCATGTCGCCTGTATCGTTAATACTTCTAAAAGGATCTTCCAACACATTAATTAAAAGGTGAATGTCTGTAGGTTTTTTCCAGTCAAACTGTCCAAGGAAAAATGGTTCTTCGTATCCCGGCAAAAGTCCTTGAAAATAAATCGGCAGATTTTTGCCTGATTCAAGAATTTTATAAAGAGCTACTTCCAAAGTTTCTGTCGGCCACCCGAGATTACTTACGGCAACAAATTTCAGTTTTCCGGGAACGGACACAATCAGGGAATTCAGCAATAAATGTACGGCTTCAAAAAGATTTTGAGCAGTTACGTAGCGGTGGGGAGCGTGAACGTTGACAGTTTTACCTTGCTCTACTTTTTTGGACATTTGCTCGCAGAACAAGCTATTTTCCAACATATGAGTAAAGCGAACCATCCCGTAAGTGACGCCTCCTTCTTGAGCTGCTTTGGCAAATTGCCATTCGGCAAACTTCTTCGAGGCGGCGTAAACTTCGGTTGTAAAATATCGAGATGTTTTGCCTGTCGAAGAGAAGATGCAGTGTTCTACGCCGTATTCTTCGCAGAGTTGAATGACGTGTTTACATCCTAACAGGCTGGTTGTAACTGTTTCTCGGATTTTGATTTCAGCTAGTCCGGGTTGGCGCTGGGCTGCTAGGTGAAAAACAATTGCTGGTTTTTCTACCTCAAATATGTGTTTGAGCGCGTCGAGGTTGCGAATATCGACGGCATAGAAAGTTACAGCACCTTCTCTGGTAAAAAGCGGGAGATTTTCTTCGGGGTTTTGACATCGGGCGTTGTCTGCGGAAATGATTTTAGTTGCGCCTAATTCGAGGAGTTTTGCGATTAAGAAACGACCGACACATCCTTCTCCTCCGGTGATTAAGATGGTTTTTCCTTTGATTTGGCTGGTGACTGCAGATGCGTATAGGTGAATAGTGCGACCGCGCACGTCGCTAAAAGGTTCGCTTTCTAATTGTCCGTCGGCTTGATAGGCTGCGATTAGCTGTGCTGTGAGAGTTTTTAAGGCCGCGAGGATTTCAGGATCTTGGGGTTCCGGGGAACCGGGCGGAACTAGCTGCTGGATGCGCTCAATTATTTCCGCTTTGCTGACACCTTCAAACACTTCTCTTTGGTTAAATGCACTCTTCACTTTTTTTGCTCCTTTAAATTCTAGAAATACCGTTGCTGATAAGCGCGTTGTTAAACAAATTTTCGAGGGACAGAATCTTTAAAAGTCTGCTTGGTTTTAGGATTTTTTCGACGGAAAGCTACTTAATTAGGAAAACACGCCATTGGCTGGGCTTGTAGTTTTATTAAGCCCTTTTGTAACCTGCTTACTTCTGCGATCGGCAAATATCGGCAAAGTCGGAATGTTCTCTATCAAATATTTGTCACTACAACTATATACTTAAATGGCTGAGTGTTGGCAATACTCCGAACATATCTTTACTATTTCTTTGCAATAACCTACGAGTTTTCACGCAATTTTAAAGTTTATGTAAAGTAGGGTCTACGTTTAAAAAACTTAACAATACACTCGACATTATTGATGATAGCATTTTACTTTTTAATTAAAATGTATTTTTGGGTACTAAATATAGTTTTATTTTAAGTAAAAATACGCACAAAAGCCTTAATCAAATATTTCCGCCTGCTAAAAATCTTGTTACTTGATGGGTGGGGTAGTCCTGCAGTGCCTACCCCTGTATGTGTGCTGCTATTAGGCGCGAACGGTGCGTTCTTTTTTGCTGCCTTCAAAGCCACGAGCGTCCCCAACATCATAGCCCCCTGTCCGCAAGCGACGGTCTAAATCGCTGGCTTCGGGAGAAGTTTTGGCGGCTTCTTCGATCGTCACTCTGCCTTCAAGCACCAGTTTGTAAAGACCCTGGTTGATAATCTGCATTCCTTCGTAAGTATCATGCTCCATTAATCGGAAAGCTTCATCATCAGCACCTTTCATCAAGTAATCGTGCATGGCAGGTGTATTCACCAAAATATCGTGAACTGCTACCCGACGGTTGTCAACTGTTGGCAGCAAAAGTTGGGCAATTACTGCTACTAAAGAATCGCAAATTTGAATCCGCATCGCCTGTTGTTCCTCGGGCGGGTAGAGGTTCAACAACCGGTTAATAGCGTTAATGGCGCTGCGAGTGTGGAGAGTTCCCAATACTAAGTGACCCGTTTGAGCTGCTTGCAACGCTGTATTGATGGTAACGCGATCGCGCATTTCCCCGATCAGAATTACATCTGGATCTTCCCGCAAAACAGCCCGCAAAGCCTGCTGAAACTCGTGGGTATGCAAGCCGACTTCCCGCTGGCTGACCAAGCATTTTTTAGAAGGGTGAATGAATTCGATCGGGTCTTCAATTGTAACTACGTGCTTTTGCTCCATCTGGTTGAGGTGGTCGATCATCGCAGCTACAGTTGTCGATTTCCCCGAACCGGTAGGCCCCGTAACCAATATTAATCCCTGCGATCGCAAAATGATATTTTTGAAAACTTCTGGCAACCTCAAGGAATCGATAGTAGGTATTTCCAAACTAATCAACCGCAATACTAGGGCACCGCCGCTGAGAGAATCAAAACAGTTTAGCCGACAACGCACGAAGCCTGGGTAAAAAATTGCTGAATCTAATTCCTTGGTAGTTGCAAATTGTTTTCGCTGTTCGGGGGTGAGAATTTCGGCTAGGTAATTTTCAAAAATTTCTGGGGTTACTTTGGGGTGGTTAGTTGCTACTTGCATCACGCCCCGAATCCGAAATCGAGGTACTTGGCCGACTCGGATGTGAATGTCGGAAGCTCCTGCGCTATGGGCATCTCTGACCATTTGTTCGATCGTACTGACGGGTGTCTCGACAGGCCGCTGCTGCTGGGCTGCGGGGGGCGCACTCGGCGCAGGTGGAGGTGGCGCGGGAGTTGCAGCCAAGGGCGGGGGCGGGGGCGGTGTTCGTCGGCGGCCTTGAGCCTCTGGTTGAAGGGGTGTAGGATTGTTTAATGGGTTCATTTTTTGGTCTCCAGTCAGTCTATTTTAGATTTTAGATTTTAGATTTTAGATTTACTCGACAGATTAATCTGGGAGCAGGAACTAGAGTCTAAAATTTGGAGATCGACCCTGACTGAGTGTCGGGGGCTTGTATCCGTTCTTGGGCGGGGTCAATGTAGATTTATTGCGAAAAAATGCCCGATTTCTAATTTTATCGCTCGCAGCTAATTCGGTGTTAAATGCTGAGAATATTTTACAATTAGGCTGGATGGGGCGATCGAGTAATTAACAATTTCAACTCCTATGAACATCGGTCACAAAATCGCCGACTGGCTCGAAAATCGTGCTGTTACCCCTGCCTACGCGGGTTGGCTGCTGTCGGGGATGACGGTTTTCTTTTTTGGGTCGGCGACTAATACAATGTCTGGGTGGCTGTACGTGCTCAGCGGTGGGGGTTTGGCGCTGTTGGGAGTAGCGGCGGTTTTGCCGGGAAAATCGCTCCGTTCGCTGGAAGTCCGTCGCCGCCCGATCGAACCGGTGAGTGCGGGCGATCAAATCACCGTCGAACTAGAAATCGAAAATCGCGCCCGCCAACCTCAGACTCTCTTGCAAGTGGTAGACATCTTGCCGTTTGTATTGGGAGAACCGGTTGTCCGCCCGATCGAAGTCATAGAGCCGAACAGTATATACAGGGATACATACTATCTGGAAGTCCGGCAGCGCGGCGTCTATCGTTGGCAAGAGGTAAACTTGAGGACGGCGGCACCTTTAGGGTTGTTTTGGTGCAGACGCAGCCGCCCAGTCAAAGCGGTGGCGGTTGTGTATCCAAAGGTTTTGCCGTTGAGCACTTGTCCTTTGATCGATCGCATCGGTCAAGAAGACAGCCCGCAATTTTACAATCGCAGTCGAGCGCAAACTGCTACCGAAGGCCTCACCCGCAACCTGAGACCTTACCGCCACGGAGACCCGACCCGCCTGATTCACTGGCGCACCAGCGCCCGCTACGGAGAACTGCGGGTGAGAGAGTTAGAAGTTGCAGCCGGCGGTCAAGAAATTATTATTGCTCTCGACAGCGCTGCGGCGTGGCAGCCAGAAGAATTTGAACGAGCCGTGACAGTTGCTGCGTCTCTTTACTTCTATGCTAGCAAGCGCCTGTTAAACGTCAAACTTTGGACGGCCGCGACTGGACTCGTTTCGGGCAACCGGGTAGTTTTGGAAACTTTAGCGGCGGTTAATGCTGGGGAAGATGCGATCGATAATCGGTCGAAACTGCCGATAATTTGGCTGACTCAAAACTCTGCAAGTTTAAGCACTCTTTCCCCTGGCAGCCGCTGGGTACTCTGGCCGTTGGCAACTGCTGAAACCGGCGAAAAAACGTTAGTCAAACACGATTTACCTGGTTTGAAAATTCGCTCTGACCGACCGTTAGAACTTCAGTTACAAGATACTCTGGAAAGAGCGCTTAATTATTAAGTAAGATAGACCACGAACAAACCTGTGAAAGAGCGATTAGTTATGAAGATTGACTTGATTAATCTAAAAACTCAAGAACCATGATACACTACAGGAGTGTAATTCATCAACTTAAGGGTCTTACAGGGTCTGGCAATTGCTTGGCAAGTTAAAAGCAGCTTAGATTACTATGACTCCGGTCATAAACATCATATCTCATTCACCAAACAGGAGAAAAAATGACTTTCTGGGAGAAATTAAAGCAGAACGTATCACAAATCAATGATTCTCTGCAAACCAATATTTCCAAGTTTAAAAACAATGATTTTGCTGATGCCTCCATGGCAATATGTGCATTGATTGCGGCTGCTGATGGCACTATCAATACCGAGGAAAGACAAAAAACGGCGGCTCTAATAATTTCCAATAAAACACTCCAAATTTTTCCGGCGTCGGAGTTAAAGCAAAAATTTGATTTTTATTGTGAGAAGCTCTCACAGGACTTCGATTTTGGTAAAATTGAGGCTATCCAAGCGATAGGGAAACTTAATAAAAAACTAGATCAAGGTCGTGCAGTCATCCAAATTGGCATTATTATCGGTGGTGCAGATGGTAATTTTGACAAAGATGAAAAGAAGGTTGTCAAAGAAGCTTGCCATGCTGTAGGCATTAATCCTGGGGAATTCGATCTCTAAATTCAGCTATTTTAGGGTTCTAGCCAATCAATTATTCAAGGCTTTATATCTGCGAATAGCATTGTTCATTGAGTTTATTTGCTCTGCGTGAAATGAGGGAGGCATTAAGCTATGAACAGTATGAACGAGTCCATTGTGCATGACATCGGTCGGAAGTGCAGAATGATCGAGTCCGAGTGTATGTCCTATTTCATGGGCAATGGTATTTGCAATTAAGTTAGATAGTTGATTGAGACTAAGGCTGGCATTGCAAGAAGCATAGAATACTTGGTCAATCCGAATAATCGCCCGATCTGTAACCATTCCCGATTTGAAGCTAGCCACGCCGAGATAGTCAACCGGCTGGCTATCCACGAATATATAAACATGAGTAAAATCTTCGCCCCACTCTTTGCGATCGGGGGGATCAGATGTCAAAAATACTTTGATGCTTCTAAATGCGCCGTAGAGTTTGGAGAAGGCGTCCATCAACAGGGAAAAGATCGCTTCTTTATTTTCGGGTGCGACATCCATTCCTGATACATCTACCCAAATGCAACGGCGAAAATCGCTATCTTTATCCCTTAGAACTCCTCCACAGGAAGGGCAAAACTCCCACTCAGACCGGATACGGGAACGACAGCCCTGACAACGGAGTTTGGGGGGTTTAGTCAGGTTTAGCCGTTGAGAGAGGGGGAGTTTTAGCTGGCGATTGTGTTTGGTTAAGTCTAGGCGATCGTACAGAGACATTGACTGATTGTAGGAATTTTTTATCGTAGTATTCTTGTTAACTTGAGCTAATTTTAGCTAAGGCTATGGGTTGAGTTGATAGTGGCCACAGTCTCCAACAAAATGCTCCGATTTCCCTATTTTAATATTCCTTTCAACCTGGCCTGCTTAATCCAAGCGGGAAATTCATTCAGCAGTCTTTCATACAATTGTTCATCAGTGATTTTCCCCAAATCGTCTAAATGAAAAAAGTTAGCGTTATCAACCAGCCGGCCACCCATACTATCTAGTCTTTCCAGAATTCCATAGTTAAAACCAGCCAATCCCACAAATTGCCAAAAAATCGGATATTTTGCAGCTTCAACTATAGATTTTTTAATTTCTGGCTCATTAGTAACGCCTCCATCACTGAGGAAAACAATAAATGTAGGCAGTTTACTAGCCTTTTCCTGAGTATACTTCTTTATGACATCTTGTATTACCAAACTTTCATTGTTTCCCCCACCTAATTCCAGCATCAGAGAAGGCATTTTAAAAACAAGTAAAGCTCTCTTCATTGCGCCGGCTTCTTTTGTGATATAGCCATCAACATTTGTCTCCGTCACCGATCTTGTTCTTTTGAATGTTGAGCCAAAAAACCAAACATCTAAAGTGGCATCATCATCTAGTCTGCTAGCTACTGGAACTATTCTTTCAAGGAACGCTTGCACTGCACCAGAACTATATTGATGGCTCATAGAGCCAGAAATATCCAACACCAAAGCAACTCTTGCTAGGATATCATCAATTCCTTTCTTTTTAAGACAAATATCTACTTTGGCTTTTAAAATGCTAATGTCTGCTTTTTTTGTAATATCAATAGGTTGCTGTTTGGTTTCTTTTTGGTGAGTTAGTACAGAACTATCTACTTTCTTCTCTTCCTGTTTAGTCTCGACAAAATACCTATCAACAAAACTTTGCAAGCCGGCTTTATAGCCTTCTCCTACTGCTCGAAATCTCCATTCTAAGTCTTTTCTATACAATCTGCCAAACTCCAAGGCTGTCTCTTGAGAAAAAGCTTCTTTTAAATCGTACCGAGCTAACTCGACTCCTGTTTCCTGGTTGTAAAGCCTGATAAACGCATTTTTAACTTGGCTGAAATTTTGATTTTTTTCCAGCCCTTCGTGAATAGTGACAACAAAAACTATTTGCTCAATAGCAATCTTGACTTTTGTCAAATCTACGTAGATCGTCTCATCATCATCTTCACCTTGCCCAGTTCTGTTATCTCCTGAATGTCTTAAAGAGCCATCCAGTGATTTCAGATTATTATAGAATACAAAGTATTTTTCATGAATTATTTTGCCGGCAGCACCTAACATAAACACAGAAGCATCAATATCATAGCTTGGGCCAACCTGGCTCACATCCCAACCTAAGCCAATCGCCACGTGTTTTAAATCGGGAGCAGCTTTAGAAAGATTTAATCTTTCACCTTTGGTTAATTGGATTCCCATTCTATTGGTTTTCCTTCAATGTAAATCCGGCTGATTAGCTATTATCAACAAAAAAAGGTTTCGATCGTTGTTGTCCACTTCTGATTCCAGGAAGTAAGGAGCATCTATGTACCGAAGGAGTTGTTAAGCATAGGTTTTCACAAGTTCCTGTAACCCATTAACCTTAACACCGTTACCGATCGCCGCCATTTTCCACTCATCATTATGCTTGTAGATTTCTGCCATGAGCATCCCCGTCATGCCTTTGTATTCAGAACCTGATAGGTTATATTTTGCGAGTTCTTGATTATTAGACGTATTAACCAAACGCACAAACGCATTTTGAACTTGTCCGAAGTCTTGCTTGCGTGCAATGCAATCGTAAATGTTAACTGTAAATACCAGTTTGACAATTTGCGAGGGAATTCGAGATAAATCGACGAGAATTTGCTCGTCATCTCCCTCTCCCGCTCCAGTCAGATTATCACCTAGATGCGTAATAGCTCCTGAACGGTGGGAGAGATTGCCAAAATAAACGATATTGGTCATATCATTCACTTTGTCATTTCGATCTAAACAAATCACTGAGGCATCCAAGTCATAATCTGGAACACTGCTAAAAGCCCCAAACAAACCTCCACCGGAGCGTTTTGCCACATCCCAGCCTAATCCGCAGATCAGTTTTGTTAGCCCTGGCGCTTCTTTGGAAAGCGAGATGCGCTGTCCTTTTTGTAGGTTAATTCCCATGTATTTTACCTTTTAGCTATAGCGATCGAGTAATGCTTGTAAACCACCTTGATAGCCGCCTCCCACTGCATTGAGACGCCACTCACCGTCTTTCCGGTAAAGTTCAGCCATGATCAGTGCCGTCTCTATGGAATAATCTTCTACAAGGTCATAGCGAACAGCTTCCTGTTGTGTTTGGGCATTAACGATCCGCACGAAGGCATTTTGCACCTGACCAAAATTTTGACGGCGTTGCTGTGCTTCATGGATGGTTACAGTTACAAGAATTTTTTGGACATCATTAGGCACTTTTTTGAGGTTGATTTTGATAACTTCATCATCCCCCTCGCCGGCCCCCGTGAGATTATCTCCCATGTGCTGCACGGATTTGTCTGGATCTGGACTTGTGAGATTGTTATAAAAAATGAAGTGATTGTCAGAAATTAATTTTTCATTAGCACCTAAGAGGAACAATGATGAGTCTAGGTCAAAGTCAGAACCCGTGTCTGTAGCTTTAACGTCCCATCCCAGTCCTATGAATACTTCTGAGAGACCGGGTGAAACTTTCTCAAGTGATACCCGTTGTCCTTTGGTGAGAGATACTGCCATGATTCAATCTTCCTCTTTATTAGAAGTGGTTATGGAGGGAGCCGCACTTGAAAACTTTGTTTAAGTTTTTGCTGGAAATAGTTGGAGAATTTTAAATCTTAAACAATAAGAATATTAGCTAACTGTGCCGATGTCAATAGGGGTTACAACTCTTAATTATTTTTTTTGTATGAGTACCAAGCAATCATGCCCTGCCTCCCACAGTTGTGTAATCTCAGCTTGGATTATTGTGCTTGTGTATTTATTTTGAAGTCTCGGAACTTGGCTCTGTTTTGTGATGCCCGTGACCATTAGCAGGCCGTTTCCACAAGGCGCTCCGCTGGGAAGTCTCCTGCGTTGCAATACCATCGACTTGTGGCGTCGATGGTGTTGCGACGGATTCCCAAAGCTTGAGCAACTTCGATTTTCTTCATGCCATTTAACTCGATCGCTCGGATGACCTGATGAAGGAGGTATAAATTTACAGTTTGTGCCCCAAAGTCTGCGCGATCGCTCTGCAAAACTGGCCACTAATTGTAGTCTATTTTCTAACCGACGAAAGCGGTTGCTATAGTTTAATTTAAATGCCGATCGGCTCGAATCGAACTCTTTGCCTGACAATAAAATCTCAATCCCTATCACTCTGTAGTGTCGGGGAGAATTTCGACTACATACTCCGGTACATATTCGGGTCGATTTTCGGGCCGATTCTGGGGCAAATTCTGGGGCAAATTCTCCGGTGGATGCTCGATCCTGACTCGCCGGATCGGGAGATTTGCAATTAGTGCTGTGGCCCGCTGGTCGCTCTCCAGCGAGAACTCAGACCCGGTGGTATCGATTTCCACGTAGCGAGACACCACCTCTAGAATTTCTCGGCGCATAGACTCAACCATTTCTGGGCTGAGTTCTGAGCGATCGTGGGCTAGAACCAGTTTGAGGCGCCGTTTTACCTCGTCGCGGCTGTTGTCAGGGGTGCGCGGGAAAAGTCGTTCGAGAAGTGTGTGTATCATGGGTCAGGCTGATTTGTCAAGGGTTAGGCATAGAAAACGTTATACGATTTTCGATTTTCGATTGGGGAATCACTCATTCCCTAATGGTTTGAAGTTGACCTACAGTTTCATTCTTTTTGGGAACTGGTGTCACGGGGAGAAAATTTGGGCTAGTTTTTGTGATGCGGTCGCTGCTGTTAAAGATCGATCGCCAATATTGCAGCACATCACATAATTTTAGTATTTAAGAACTTGCGGAGGCGAGTAAAAAAGTTTTCTCGACGGGGATTGAGATCTAGAAAATCAACTTTTTCGCCTTCTAAGCGGCGGGCAATATTGTCGAAGGCAGTTCCAGCTAAAGAGGCCGTTTCCGACAATACTAATGGTTCGCCTCGGTTGGTGGAAACGATGACGCGCTCGTCGTCGGGAACCACGCCTAACAGCGGAATTGCGAGGATTTCCCGCACGTCTTGCACCGACATCATATCATTTGCCAGCACCATTGCGGGTCTGATCCGGTTGACGATCAGGTTGATTTTCTTGACGTTGTTGGCTTCCAGCAGGCCGATGACTCGATCGGCATCGCGGACAGCAGCGATTTCGGGAGTGGTGACAATTATCCCTTCTTGAGCCGGGGCGATCGCATTTTGAAAACCTTGTTCAATTCCAGCAGGAGAGTCGATCAAAATATAGTCGTATTTCGCTCCCAACATCCCCACAAGCTGCTTCATTTGCTCAGCGCTGATGGCATCTTTCATCCGAGTTTGGGCAGCCGGCAACAGCACCAAGCGCGGCTGCCGCTTGTCTTTCACCAAAGCTTGCTCTAATCGGCACTCTCCAGCGAGAACTTCTAATGCCGTGTAAACAATGCGATTTTCTAAGCCCAGCAGCAAGTCTAAATTTCTGAGACCGAAATCGGCATCAATTACGGCAACGTTGCGTCCCCGCTTAGCTAAAGCCATGCCGAGATTGGCTGTGGAGGTGGTTTTTCCTACCCCGCCTTTCCCTGATGTAACAACAATAATGCGAGCCATAAGCGATTTTAGATTTATTGGTAATTAGTCAGTAGTCAGTAGTCAGTAGTCAGTAGTCATTGGTCATGGGCAATTAATCTTATTATTTGTTGTTCGTTGGCAATTATTTTTTGAGAATTTGGCAGCCATCTGTTATTTATTGAATCAACTCAACACTCAAAACTCATAGCTCTCATTGTTATACGAATTCTCTCTGAATTTGCACTGAAATTTTAAAATTTACTTGACTCACTAATTTAGCCAATACAAAATTATCAAGCGCCCACTTAAAGAGAAATAGTATTACTAATGACCAATGACCAATGACCAATGACTAATGACCAATGACCAATGACTCATTACTCATTACCCCCGACTAACTGCGATTTGTCAAAATCAGAGGCTCTACCGATCCGAATCCCTTGGGGCGTCACATAGGCGACTTCCGGGAAAAACTGAGCGGGTGAGGTTTCTGGGCCTCTGGCAACATACTTAGCAATCCTAATCACCATCGGTTCCATCTGCAAGGTCATAATCACGCTTTTGGTGTTGCCACCGGCACCGGCGTGCACGACTCCCCGCAAACGGCCCCAAACTAGGATATCGCCTCCAGCGATAACTGATCCGCCGGGATTTACGTCTCCCAAAAGTACGACGGTGCCCGGATGGCGAATTTCTACGCCCGATCGCACTGTCATCTGCAAATATAAAGGTTCCGCCAGTGATTGCGGTTTTTCAGCGGCGGCTTTATTCAGGGAAGAAACCGGAGGCTGCTGTTCTACACAATAGCCTGCCGTAGCAGCAGCAACGGCGGTTTGGCGGCGACTGGTGTGGACTCGTTTGAGTTGCAGTTCCACTTCGGAGAGGGCATCGGCGATTTCTTGTAGTTGGCGGATATCTAAAAGTCGATCGTTCCCCATCAATTGTACTTCTGCGTTTGGCTGCCAAAAGCGTTCTCCTGCGTTCAGCCTAACTTTTAGCTGCTGCCAAAGTTCAGTCCAAGTCGAGGCGGAGGCTGTTCCGGGTTCGCTGTTGGTTTCTGGGGGGAGTAGCAACAGTAGCTGTCCATCTTCGGTTTTGAGTCGGACTTGCAGCTCCAAGCTGACTTCGGGTGTTGATTGAGTGGCAGGGGCGGAAGTGGCTCCGGCGGAGGCATCGGGTGTCATGGACAAGTCTGAGTTCGGGTAGGGACAGGTTAACATCAATATTAGCTCGATTGTTGACTGTTAACTGTTGACTGTTCACTGTTAACTGTTCACTCTTCACTGTTGTTATTTGTTACCAATTCCCAATTCCCAATTCCCAATTCCCAATTTATGCAGCAAATAGAACGTTATCGCGGTAGTCTTCTGGGTTTGGCAGTTGGTGATGCTTTGGGTACAACTTTAGAGTTCCATCGCCCCGGAACATTTACACCTATTACCGATATGGTTGGCGGCGGCCCGTTTCAACTGCAACCGGGCGAGTGGACTGATGATACTTCGATGGCGCTTTGTTTGGCTGAAAGTTTGATTGAAAAACAAGGTTTCGATCCAGTCCATCAGTTAGAAACTTATTTGCGGTGGTGGCGAGACGGACATTTGAGCAGCACTGGTGAATGTTTTGATATTGGCAATACGGTTCAACAAGCACTTTGGGAGTTTAAAAATACAGGAAAACCTTTCTGTGGTTCTACGGATGTTGGGACTGCTGGAAATGGTTCGATTATGCGCTTGGCTCCCGTGCCTTTGTTTTATGCTAAAAATCCTTTAGAAGTAATAGAAAAATCGGGAGAAAGTTCGAGAACTACTCACGCTGCTGCTACTTGTGTGGATGCTTGCCGCTATTTTGGTGCTTTAATTGCGGGGGCGCTGAATGGAGTTGCTAAAGATGTGTTGCTTTCGGAAAAATATTGTCCGATTTCGGGATATTGGGAAGCTCACCCGTTGGTAGCGGAGATTGATGAGATTGCGGCGGGTTCTTTTAAACTGCGACAACCTCCTGAAATTAAAGGTACTGGTTATGTTGTCAAGTCTTTGGAGGCGGCACTTTGGGCTTTTTACAACAGTTCTTCTTTTGCGGAAGGCTGTTTGTTGGCTGTGAATTTGGGCGACGATGCGGATACTACTGGTGCGGTTTACGGACAGTTGGCGGGGGCTTTTTACGGAGAATCTGGTATACCGGAAAAATGGATCTCGCAATTAGTCGATCGCACTTTAATTGCATCTTTTGGCGATCGGCTTTTGACTGTATCTAGATCGCTCTGAATATTTACATCAGTTTTCAACCTTCTTTGTTTTTACAATAACTAGCAACTTGAGTTAAAATAGACAAATTTACACAAAGATTTCTGGTTGAAGGTTAATACAATGGTACTCGAAGCTCCGTCTATCAAAGCCAAACCAACCGTCACCTGGGAACCCCTACCAGCTAACTTCGTATTACCCGACAATCCTGTGGAAAATATCCAAGAACCTTCTCTCGCCGTTGGTCTCACCGATGCACTGGGAGCCGCAGGATGTATCCAGCCAGAAATGCTGATTGGCTCTAATTTGGGGCTAGTCGCCACAGTCAATAAAAAGATTGTCGTCAAAGCTCCAGACTGGTTTTATGTGCCGCAAGTGCATCCTTTAGCAGAGGGAGTAATTGGCCGTAGTTATACTCCTCATACTGATGGTGCTAATGTGGCGATCGTGATGGAGTTTCTCTCGGAAGCATAGCAAACTATGAACTGGCTGCGCTGGTGGCATAATTTAGGTAATTTGTTGCTGTGGAGTTCAGAACAAGCTGAGCAAGAAAGGCAAAGGGCTGAGCAAGAAAGGCAAAGGGCTGACCAGGAAGGCCAAAGGGCTGAACGATTGGCGGCTAAGTTGCGCGAATTGGGAGTTGATCCAGATTGAACGCTGGTTGAAAGCTAATTTACGATCGCCCTTAATACACAGGACTTACCCAACCATCTACCAGAATAGGCGCAACCACAGGCAGATTGCGCCTACAAAACGCTATATTTTTTTGTGCGTAAGCCCTGAATCGAAAATCAAAAATAAAAAATCGAAAATCAATTGACGTGTGTAGCCATTAGTGATATTATCCTCCGCATTTATCTAGATATAAAAAATATTTATGAATAAATCTTAAGTTTTAATTAAACTTAGTATTATAATTTTGGTAACTTCCAACTAAGTATTTATTCTCAATATGGTAGCGGATCAATTTCCTTGGCTGACCGCAATTGTCATCCTACCCCTGCTAGCTTCCCTCGCCATACCTTTTCTGCCCGATACAGACGGCAAAACCATTCGCTGGTATGCCCTAGGCGTAGGTATTGCAGATTTTGTATTAATGTGCTGGGTGTTTTGGACTCATTACGATCCAAGCATCTCTACTTTCCAAATCGTAGAGCAATATTCCTGGATACCTTCTTTAGGCCTCAACTGGTCTGTTTCCGTTGACGGACTGTCAGTTCCGTTGGTACTGTTGGCGGGATTGGTGACGACACTATCAATCTTTGCAGCCTGGGAAGTCGATCGCAAGCCACGACTCTTCTACTTCCTAATGCTGGTGATGTACTCGGCACAAATAGGAGTTTTCGTCGCCCAAGACATCATGCTGTTGTTCATTGTCTGGGAACTCGAACTAATTCCGGTGTACCTCCTCATCTCGATTTGGGGCGGACAAAACCGTCGCTACGCAGCTACCAAATTCTTGATTTACACCGCAGGCGCTTCCATCTTTATTTTGATAGCGGCCTTAGCAATGGCATTCTACGGCGGAGGCACCCCCACCTTCGACATGGTAGAACTAGGCTTGAAGGACTACCCACTGGGTTTAGAATTATTCCTTTATGCGGGATTGCTGATTGCCTTCGGTGTGAAACTGGCGATTTTCCCCTTCCACACTTGGCTACCGGATGCCCACGGTGAAGCATCTTCTCCCGTATCGATGATTCTGGCCGGCGTATTGCTGAAAATGGGCGGATACGGACTGATTCGCCTGAATTTGGAACTTCTTCCCCAAGCACACGTTTACTTTGCACCGATTATGGCGGTGCTCGGCGTAGTCAATATTATCTACGGCGCGCTGAATTCCTTCGGCCAATCGAACATGAAGCGCCGCTTAGCGAATTCGTCGATTTCTCACATGGGATTCGTGTTGTTGGGTATTGCTTCCTTCACTGATTTGGGAATCAACGGGGCGCTGTTGCAAATGATTTCCCACGGTTTAATCGCCTCCGTATTGTTTTTCCTGGCTGGCGTTACTTACGATCGCACCCATACAATGATCATGGACGAGATGGGCGAGATTGGGAAAGTTATGCCGAAAGTGTTTGCCTTGTTTACCGCAGGCGCGATGGCATCTTTGGCACTCCCCGGCATGAGCGGTTTTGCTAGCGAACTCTCAGTGTTTGTGGGCGTCGCAACTAGCGATATGTACAGCGGTTCTTTCCGCGCGGTGACAGTGTTCCTGGCGGCAGTAGGACTGATTTTGACGCCGATTTATTTGCTCTCGATGCTGCGACAGTTATTTTACAACTGTGGCACCCTAGCTGCTTGCGACCTTGAGGATCTAAATCTGCAGAATCAGAGAAACAATCTGGATGAAGCGGTTTGTTTTGGTAATAGTTGCGTTTTGCCTGGTGATGCACCGTTTATTGATGCTAAACCTCGGGAAGTGGCGATCGCATTTTGCTTTTTGATACCGATTGTCGGCATTGGTTTTTATCCCAACATGGCGATGCAAGTCTACGATGCCAAGACTGTCGCAGTCAACGCAGAAGTCCGCCAATCTTACATCCAAATTGCTCAACAAAATCCTCGGATTTATGCGAATCAACTTTTGGTTCCCAAAATTGCTCAAGCTCAAAAATCGCCTGCTTTGGACAAAATTACAGGGTCTGAATCTGCATCGGTTTTTGGCATTGTCAAATAATTTTATCGAACTCTGTTTGTTTTGAAAATTGGGCGATCGCTTTTGTCAAAGGGCGATCGCCTTTTTGTTAGAAATTAGAATTAAATAACTTCCACTTTTGAAAGTGGGATGGGCGTCCCGCCCGTTCTTTTTCGACGGGCGGGACGCCCATCCCACAATAACAATTAAAATTGTAAGTTATTTAATTCGCGATCCTTAGCACTGAATTTCTGAAATAATCTGCGCCAAATTCTCCCTAGCATATCCCACCTCAAGAATCGATTTATCATCGAGATCAGAGGCTACTTTATTCAAGATATTTAGCGGTTCTTCAAAGCCTGTCGTCTTCACAAACAACACTTGCAACCTATTTTTTACTAATGCTAAAATAGAGCGACTTGGTTCGCCTTTATTCCCTTTCCGTTTAGCAATGTTGATGCTCAATTTGTGAGTTTTCAACAGCCGCATCCTTTCTATTCCTTGGGTCTTAACCGTCTCCAAAACCTCTGCTCGAATCTGATCGACTAATCTATCCGTCACATATTGCACGATCAAAGGCTGAAGCAGAAAAACAGTTTCCCCGCCCTCACTAATTTTGTCAATCAGCGAGCGACGACCCAGAGAATCGAGATTTTTTAGCAAATCCGAAAGCGATGAATTGGCGAACATCTGCTCTCGTAAAGTTGCTAGGGAAATCTGGCTTTGAGCAATAGCAATCCAGTAGGCAATATCTTGTTCGGAACTCGACATTCGATCGAACTGCTGCGCCAGCAAATTGCTGATATGTTCTTCAATAAATAACGCCGTTGCTTCCAAAAGCTTTAAAACATTTCCCTCGAAAAACTCGTTAATTGTTGTCGCTACAATCTTTAATGCTAACAGATTGCCTCCGTACCGGGATAACAAGATTTCCAACTCTTGATCTTGAGGCGACAAACCTTTTTCTTGGAAAATTTCCCGCGCTATTTCCTCGGAAATAGCAGGTTTTAAAGACCGCACTTTTTCTCCCGCCAGCAAAGCCAGTTCTGTAGGTTCTTCCGAACTAACTAGCAGTAAACAGCTATTGTGATTGACCTCACACAGCCGCACAATTAAATCTCGATATCCTTCGCAGCCTTCGCGGTAGTGTCCCGCTAATTCTTCTGGTCTGAGAACCGCTTCAAAATCGTCTAAAATTACCAGACAGCGGTGTTTCCGCAGATACTCGACCAAGCGCGAAATTTTGCTGTTGAGGTCGATGGGTACATCGGGTTTTTGTTGGTGAGAAAAAAGTTGAATTAAGCTTCCTAGGAAGTCGGATGGTGTTGGTGTCGATCGCAGCGATCGCCAAATCACAAAATCAAACTCATTCTGTACCTGTTTTGTCAACTGCACCGACAGAGTTGTTTTGCCGCTACCTGCCAAACCAAGCAGCGCTACCACGCGACAATTATCTGATACAATCCACTGCTTTAAAGTAGTTAATTCTTCAGTGCGTCCGTAAAAAACCGAAACATCCGGTGCTTGGCCCCAATCTTCCTGTCGGTGTCCAATCGCCATCTTCAATAGAGAGCCTTTACCTCCACTAAAATCGCTCGTTCCCTGATCGATGTGGTATGAAAACAGCAACTGATGCCTCAATTCCGAAAGCTTTCCAGGGCCGTTCCCCCCGATCTGAAACTTTTTGTAAACTTCGCCGAGTCTTTTGCGAACGGCGATGTCGCTAATGCCAAGCTTTGTGGCGATGGTCGCTGTAGATTGACCGTCGAGAGCCATAAACACAGTTTCTAACTCGGCATCTGTGACACCGCGCTGTTTGGCGATCGTTTGCACAAAGTTTTGAGGAATCGGAGTAGTCAAGGTAGGAATCTCGCCTATACTAAAAATCTATCTTCTATTATATTGTGTGAGTTATCGCAGGCGAGCAATTGAATCGAATCTACTAACGTTCAGCTTGCTTTTTGTTGTTTGGGCAGTTTTAGATATTTATACCCAATTATCGATTGTGATACAAGTTTAAAAAAATGCAACTCTAGGCCCGTGCTCCAAACCAATACACAATCAGTCATTCTCAATTATTTAACCCTTTAATCTAAGATGGTATGAGAAAGGGGAGCATCCCGCTTTTTAACTAAGCAGAAATACCGAGCTTGATGTCGTTATTTAAATATGCACATCTCAGTCTTAAAATTTGAGGCACATTTTTTTCGTTCCACTGTGCACCTACAATCTTAATTCTTGCTCCAATCTGTTTAATTAAAGACTCTACAGCTCCCGAACCAATATCAATACCCTGAATAAAGATAATTTTGGTAATCTGGGATTCTTGACTGATGTTTTCGGAGATAATTCTGGAAATTTTTACTTTCTTTAGCTCTAACTCCTATAAATTCAGCTATAGCTTCTATTGTTGCTCCTTGCCACAGTTGGTTCTTCGCTCTCCTCAATCGTTTGAGCGAACCTCCTACTCTATGTAGGGCTTGCTGAATATATCGCCCGCGTGTTACGTGGCCTGGGTTATTTGATCGCGCGCTCAATAGTAAAGTGCAA
>NZ_JAUBOS010000145.1:0-2415 GCF_036700365.1 Microcoleus sp. w2-18bC1 | reverse complement strand
TACACAATCATTCTGCCTATTCAGGACGGCGATGTCTGAGGGGTGAAACCCCTCAGACATTCGCCAACAGTCTCTTGGTAAACGGGTGCTGCATAAAGTATTTGGCTTTACCCGCAAATGGATACAAGCCTCCAGACTTCAGTTGTTCGCCACCCCAAATTTTCAACTCCCCTTCTTGCTGGCAGATTCATCTTTTGTGCTGTAAATCTAAAATCTAAAATCTAAAATCTAAAATCGACTGACTTTTGCTTGCGATCGACCAGGAATATCTGCTAGTTTTTTCTGGGGATCTAAACTATCTGTTAGTAATAATTGTCTAAGGTGGAAATATGTCTATTCCTCAACTCAAGCCAGCCGATGACAAAGAAGTGAAAGTCTACGCGCCTTTCTGTCAAGAGCCCAGGCGCAAGTTTTTACCGCACGCTATTGGCCTCTACAAGCTCAAAAGCTTGGAGGGGGCAAGAAAAATTGACGGCGGGGAGAGCGTGCCCTTTGTCGCTAGTTGGAATATCTCGTCGCTGCCGATCGACTTAACCCGCTGTCGGGTGTTGTTTGACGGCAATGCTGAACTCAGCTACGAAGTGACTATGCAAAGCTCTGAGTTTGTTAGTTGCTTAATTGAGGTTCTCCTGACTTTTCAGCGAACTCGTACCGTCGATTTTTCTAAAACGTTTTACCGCAAGCTGATGCGAATGGATGAATAACTTTCACCGCAACCGCATTCCTGAAAGCCTGCAATTGACAATCAAGCAATTTAATCCGGGGCCCCCGGATTGATTCGTGGATCGAGAAAAAAGCTCCGAATCCCGATCGCCAGCCCCCGGATTTATCAGTGGGGTCGCTTTCTTCAATCTAAAATCTAAATCTAAAATCTAAAATCGATTGAGGGGCGCTATAACTGGCGCACCAATAGTGTAATACCATTTTTTTAAAGATGTGATAGAGATAAAGAATGTAAAATCCAAGACCATCCGGTGAGAAAACCAATGACACGATCGGTGAAAGATACCAAAATTTCCTGGACTCTTATGCGAAGTTCGTCCAGATTACTAAACACTGACTTTCGCTAAAAAATCTTTCAGATATTCCCACACTCTTTCTGTGGGATTTACTTCAGGACAAGCCGGAGGCTGAAATAGTAAAATGATATTGTCTGGTAATTCAGATGAGCTTAAATTATGAGCGGGTGCGTTATCTACTTGAATGATGTGTAATTCATGAGGATATTGTCTTGACAAAAGTTGTAAATATGCTTCAAAACAAACTTTGTCTAAATGCGAAAACTCCCAAAAAAAACTTTTTCCACTAGGGATGGATACTGCCTCATAAGTAGTCAAACAAAATTAATTACACAAACAACTAATATGATATAATAAAAAACATCAAGTTGTGTTTAAAGAGGTTTTATATGTTTTTACTTCGAGATATTAACCCCCTTTCCTTAAAATTGCTAAACCGAATTTATCGCGAAAGCAGACATCATCAAGTGCGCCAAAGAGCACATTTTTTAATTTTGGCTTCACAAAATATCAAGAATGAAAATTTAATGAAAATTTTTAAAGTTAGTTATAAGACTATGTATAACTGGTTGAATCGATGGGAAGATGAGGGAATGCTCGGATTATATAATAAACCAGGTAGAGGCAGAAAAGAAACATTTAATTCCGCACAATCAGATCAAATTAGAGACTGGGTAAAATTGCAACCCAAACAATTAAAGCAAGTAGTACAAAAAATCAAAAAAGAATGGTCTGTTAATATAAGTACAGAAACAATTAAGAGAATAATTAAAAAAAAAGGATGAGTTGGCATAGGATGCGTCGAGGTGTTGGCGGCAAGCCAGACCCCATAGAATACAAGGGAAAAAAAGAAAAGTTGTCAGAATTAAAACAATTAGAAGATGAGGGAAAAATTGATTTATACTATTTGGATGAGTCCGGATTTTGTGGCATCCCTTGTGTCCCTTATGGATGGCAAGATATTGGTGAATATTTGTCAATTGATAGTCGTAGAACAAAGCGTTTAAATGTCTTGGGAATCATGAATCGGCAAAACACTCGACCTGCTTATGTTTCAGAGCAGACTATTAATTCTGATGTAATCATAGCCTGCATAGATACTTTCTTTGATGTGGTGGAGCGGCCAACAGTTATTGTACTAGATCAAGCTTCTATCCATACTAGCAATGCCATTTTCGAGAAAATTGAAGAATGGAAAGAACGCGGTTTAACTATATTTGAATTGCCTACTTATTCACCTGAATTGAATTTAATTGAGATTTTGTGGCGGTTTATCAAATATCAATGGCTCGAAATAGATGCCGTAAGGATTCAGGTCTGAAATTCGGGAATGAGATCAGGCCGAGCCAAGTCACAAGAATGGGCAGAAATAGCCTCACGGAAAAAAGCCATTACT
>NZ_JAUBOS010000144.1:0-2422 GCF_036700365.1 Microcoleus sp. w2-18bC1 | reverse complement strand
TGTTAGAGTCGATAGGGGCATTTCTACCCCTACCTCTCTTTCAGAACCGGACATGAGACTTTCGCCTCATCCGGCTCCTCGGTATCTTCATCCTTTGTTAAGGATACAATTCAAAACGGGTGTTACACTGGTTTTGATAAGGAACCGTCATTTTCCGTTTTTGTGTCGTGACAATGCTTGTGCAGAAGTTGGAGGTTTTTATACTCATCCTTACCGCCTAGTGAGCGGGGTTGGATATGGTCAACTTCTACAGTGTCTGTAGGTGTGAAGTACAGACCACAGTGGGTACATTTACCTTTTTGTGTCTTCAGGAGTGTTGCCACTCTTGTTGGTGTTTCGGGGTATTCTCCGCGTCTCTTGCTCCAATAAATCCAGTCACCGTCATAAGGTGTTGAATGGCCCTTCACCTTGACGTGCCTTATAATAGGCGTTGCTGAGTGTCGAGCTAATTCTAAACCTTCTTCTGTGCTGAAACACCAATTTCTGTCGCCTACTGTTCGCCAGTATTTGTCTTTATTGATGCTACCTTTCCCCCGTCTTCTAGCCCATGCTCGTAGTTTGTCGTAAGTAAGGCTGTCAATTTTTTTAAATGTTTCCTTACTTACTACTGTAGAGTAATAGTTTGACCATCCCCTAATTATTGGATTCAGCCGACTGATTAAAGCAGCTTGAGGGGCGGTGTTGTGCGTATCTATTACTTCTTCAATTTTCACTAAGTGAGCTTTGACTTTGAGTTGGGACGGAGTGATTAATGTTTTAAAGCCGAGTGGTATTCCGTGTGTATTTTTAGCACTTCGATAGTTACCTACCTTATGTTGTTGTACATGGAATCCTAAAAACTCAAACCCTACATTTCCATTGTATTCATTGAGGGTGTGGGTTAATTTTGTTTTACTTGGTTTTAATTCTAAGCCTAAATCACTTAACCATTCTGCAATTATTTTCTGACAGGCTACTATTACTTCAATGTCTTTGTGAATAACCACAAAATCATCAGCATATCGGATTAAACTGATTTCTCTTCGTTGGTTAATAGAATTTCCAGCGAATTGTTTAACACGTTCTTCCATTCCATGAAGGGCTATGTTAGCAAGTAGCGGGGAAATGACCCCTCCCTGTGGAGTACCTTCTGAAGTCGGGAAGATTTCACCTTGGTCTAATACCCCACTTTTAAGCCACGACTTAATTTGTTTTCTCAGTCGTGGATAGGTATTGATTTTGTCAAGTAATGCTTTGTGATTAATGCGGTCGAAGCATTTGGCAATATCAGCATCTAGAACATATTTGTCTTTATACCTGATACTGTCAAAAATAGCTCCTATCGCATCGTGACACGACCTACCTGGTCTAAAACCATAGGAGTTTGGCTCAAAACGCGCTTCCCATTCTGGCTCAAGAGCTGATTTTACAACTGCTTGTAAGGCGCGGTCGTACATTGTGGGTATACCTAATGGTCTTGACTCATTGGTTCCTGGTTTTGGTATCATTACCCGACGTGTCGGTTGTGATTTACCAGTTGCTTTGAGTTGACTTACTAGATTAACTCGTTGCTTTGGGGTTAGTAATTTAATACCGTCCACACCTGCTGTACGTTTACCTGTATTGTCTTGCGTGACCCGTCGTACCGCTAGAACCTTATTAGACCACGAATTAATCAAGGTCTTTTGAAGCTTCCGAACTGCTTTAACATCGCCACGCTCACTTGCTCGATAGATACGTTTTTGCAACTTGAATGTCAATCTTTCAGCTTTTCGCCAATTGATTTGATTCCATTCCACCGTCGGGTTTTCCCGCGTTTTAGACTTATTCATTGCTACTAGGTTTCTATCCTTGAAGTTACCGTGTATCCGTCTGCATATCTCTGTCATTACAACAGGGCATTGGCTTTTGATACAATCCTTCTCTCATATATCATTCGTTAGCTACTTACTGATAATCAACCTGATTTCAGAGATATATGAGAGTTACTTCGTTCCAAATACACATTGATTGAGTTTTTAGTGCGATGCTATCCACCGGGTTTATGGGCAGTGCTTGTAGGTCGGAAGAAACAATCGCCTACGCCCTATCCTTGCCTTTTGGCTTGGTCTTTATCAGTCTTTACCGTGTTTTTCAACGGTTTTATTCTGATTCAGCCGTTAGACCATCTTACTTAACGATGGTTCAGACACATCTTTGCTTTCGCTACACATGAACTCTTGCTCAACAGTTACCAGTTTCGGCTACCAGTAGTCTGCTTTTTATCCCCGCTTTATCCTTTTAGTTGCTACCTAACAAGATAGGGGATGTGCTTTTACCGCTGCACTTGCGGACTGGGACTAAGGATAACCTGCACCCAGATGTGTATTTAGTTGTTATGGCTTTGTGAGCCATACTAGCCGTCTCTGAGTATTGTTACTCGTTTAGGCTAAACGAATCGCAC
>NZ_JAUBOS010000084.1:0-24177 GCF_036700365.1 Microcoleus sp. w2-18bC1 | reverse complement strand
TTAAGGCTGCGGTAGTTCCTGCTAGCAGGGTGGTTAAGGTGTCGTAACGAGAAAAATTTATATTCATGGCTATTGCTAATTAGTAGCTGGGTAGCGGGATTTGGCGGAGAAAGGGCGATCGGCGGTTGGTGCTATTTTCTGTTTAGTTTTATTACTGATTTGACGCAAAGGATCTCGGCTTTGTTCTTTAGTGATAATTTTACTCGCTTTTTTGTTCCTCGATTCCCTTTTTCACTGTAGGGCGCTTATGGGCGCACCTTAGTTAATCTCAATGTAGCGCACTGCCCAACTTACTTATTAAAACTAAACAATACATGACTCAAACTCGGTGCTTAATTGTTCCTTAGTCATCGTTCCTCCTGCGACTGGCATGACTAAATCCTATGCTCGATCCTCCGTCATTCGATTTTAGATTTTAGATTTTAGATTTTAGATTTTGGATTGACCCCACGGATAAATTTGGGGGCTTGAGGATTTTAGATTTTAGATTTTGGATTGATTCCACGGATAAATCACGTGGCCGGTACCATCAAGAAATTCTTGGTCAAATTCAGAGTACAACCATTCAAACGCAAAAAGGTATCTGTCACCGCAAAAGCTGATCGCTTGTTACCGTCAATAAACGGATGATTCCTCGCTATGTGATAGAGATAAGCAGCAGCTTGTTCGGCAATTTTCAGATGCAACAATTGACCGCCAAAAGTTGCTTGCGGTTAAGCCAAAGCCGACTCCAACAAGCCTTCATCTCTAACGCCAGGAGTGCCACCAAATCTTTCTATCTGTCTGGCGTGGATATTGACAACCATACTTGGGCTGACAAAATTAGGAGTTGGCAAGGCGACGATAAACCTCCTTTATTTCGCGTTCTGAATCTAGATATGCCTGCCATGCTTTGGCTTCTAGTTTTTGTTGTTCTTCTTCTTCAGTTTTTAAGGAACGGACAAATTCAAGCACTTTCAGCAGCACGAGTTCTGGTACTTGGTCGAGTTCTTGAAGAAGTTGGTCTTTTGCGGTCATGTTTCTTTCCTCTTAATGATCGTACAACTATTTTACAACCTCGCTTGTGCCCATTCAACGATCGCTTCAGTCAATCCGTCTAAGGTATATTCCTTAGCTTCCACATCTAACTGACCCAATAATTTCTGACAGCTTTTGGAAGTTTCAGGGCCGATGGATGCGATGCAAACGCTTTCCAACCAATCCTTAGATAGGGATAATTTTGGGCTTTCTTGTATGAGATTACAAAAGTTATGTACGGTTTTGGAACTGGCAAATGTTATGATATTTACGGCTTGATTTTGGAGTGCGGATAGGGCGATAGGATCAATATTTTCTGGACAGCAAGATTGGTAAGCTGGCACTTCTATTACTTGCGCTCCTTTGGCGGTGAATTCTTTAACTAAAACTTCTCTGCCTCCGCTTTCTACTCTGGGAAATAGGATTTTGCAGTTTTGCAAGTTATCCGGGAAGTTTTCTACTAGGGAATCGGCGACAAAGTTGGGGGGAATAAAGTCTGGTTGTAGAGAGTGCGATCGCAAACTTTCTGCTGTTTTTTTGCCGACAACTGCAATTTTAATACCAAACAAGCTGCGGGCGTCTTTGCCTTTTGCTTGTAATCGTTGGAAAAAGCAGTCTACAGCGTTATGGGAAGTGAGAATTAACCAGCGAAAGCTTGACAATTGTGCGATCGCACTGTCTAATGGTTCCCAAGTCGAAGGTGGCCCAATTACCAAGGCGGGCATTTCGATCACGCGGGCTCCTTGTTGCTGCAGTCGATCGCTAAATTCAGCCGACTGAGAAACAGATCGCGTGACTAAAATGGTTTTTCCTGCTAGCGGCAATTTGCTATTATTAATGGTGACAGGTGTATCGATCATATTTGTGCTTTCTGGCTGGATTAAATATTCGCGCAATCTAACTACTTCCCCAATTACGGTCACGCAAGGCGACAGAGATTGACCTGCTGTTTGCTGTACAATGTTGGAGAGAGTGCCGAGCCAAATTTGCTGTTCGGGGCGGCCGCAATCTCGGATAATAGCGATCGGAGTTTCTGGCGATCGTCCGTGCTTTTGCAATTGCCAAATTATCTCGCTTAAATTGCGTCCTCCCATCAATATTACCAAAGTTTCTATCTGCACTAATGCTTCCCATTCCAGATCATCGGGTTCGTGGGCGCTCATCACTGCAAAACAGCGACTCATTACCGGGTCTGTGAGGGGAATTCCTGCTAGTAAAGGTGCGGCTAGGGCGGAGGAAATTCCGGGTATTACTTCAAACTCGCAGCCCGCTGTGATTAATGCTTGAATTTCCGAACTGGAGCGACCAAAAATAAACGGATCGCCACTTTTTAAGCGGATTACTTGTTTTCCAACTTGGCAATGTTCTACCAGCAAGCGGTTAATTTCTTGCTGCTGGGTGGAAGGTTTGCCGCCACGTTTGCCGACTTCGATTTTTCGACAAGTTGCTGGGATTAATTCGAGTTGCGGGATGTCGATTAGAGCGTCATAGATTAAGACTTCGGCTTGGGATAGCAGTTTGTGCGATCGCACTGTCATCAAGTTACAATCTCCGGGCCCCGCACCGACTAAATAAACTTTCCCTTTTTGGTTTTTCACAATTCCTCCTCGATAGTATAGTTGTATGAATATTGCTAGCCTATAGTAAGACGCGCCAAGGCGCACCCTAAACTATAGTAAGACGCGCCGAGGCGCACCCTACGGTATACTCCCCAGTTTATTGTATTAGAAAAGCTATTTATGCAGATTATCATCACGGCCGCCGATGCAAATTACTTTGAATTAGTGCGAGGTACTATTTTATCGGTGCGGGAAAAACCAGAGGGTGAAAATGTGGCGATCGGCTTTTTCGATCTCGGTTGCACTCCCGAACAGTTGCAGTGGCTGGAAAGACAAGTTAATATCATTCAAAAGCCAGATTGGGACTTTGACTTTCCTGGCAGAAATGAAGCTCCCGAACATTTAAAAGGACTATTAGTTAGACCTTGTTTGCGAAAATACTTTCCCAATTTTGATATATACATTTGGATTGATGCGGATGCTTGGGTTCAAGACTGGAGAGCAATTAATTTGTTGGTTGAAGGAGCATCGCGCCGGGGACTGGCAATTGTTCCCGAAGTTCACAGGGCAAGCTTGCAGCAGTACGGGCAACTGCCTCAGTTTTGGCAGTGGGTTTATCAACAATATGAAGCTAACTTTGGTGAAGAAACCGCTAAAAAATTCTACAGTTATCCTATATTAAATGCCGGAGTTTTTGCCCTCCAAAAAGATGCTTTGCACTGGGAAGTATGGGCTGAAAAACTCCATCAAGGATTGCAGAGATCAGGCTGTGTCATGACAGATCAATTTGCCCTCAACCTCGCTGTTTACAGTAACGAATTGTTCAATCTCACTGAAATGCTCCCAGCTTGGTGCAATTGGATATTCAACGGTTTTCCGGTTTGGGACAAGCAGCGAGGCTGTTTTGTGGAACCTTACTTGCCGCAGGAGGCGATCGGCATTTTGCATTTAGCTGGCCGCCAGCAGTTTGACCGAGTACAATTGATGGCAACTGACGGCGATATCCTGGAAATTAGCGTCCGTTATCAACCTAAAAAACAGCCAGCAATACCAATATTTCAAGAACCAAAAATGACTTACCAACAACCTGAACTTAGCAAAAATAATTTATTACAACCAGGGGATTACGTTTCGCCAGGGTTCCAAATAATTATACCTGACTCCTATTTCCCCAATATGATTATTGCCGATCCAAATGCGAGTAACTGGCCTTACTTGCGCCGGGAAATTCCGCATAATTGGTATGCAGACAAGCGCTATCCATTCATCGGGTTTTTGAATCGCGACGAAGCACATATCCTTTACAATACAGCCCTGCAATTCAAAGGTAAAAAAGCATTAGAAATAGGTTGCTGGCTAGGGTGGTCGGCCTGTCACCTAGCCCTCGCAGGAGTTGAGTTAGATGTCGTAGATCCATTGTTAGAAAGAGAGGACATTAGACAAAGCGTAATCGACTCAATTCAATGTGCTCTAAATGCGTCGGGCGTTCAAACATCAGTCGAGCTAATACCAGGCTACAGCCCCCAAAGAGTCGAAGAATTTTCTGCTCAATTCAACCGCAAATGGTCGTTAATTTTTATTGACGGAGAACACGGAAAACCGGGCCCGTTAAATGACGCAATTGTTTGCGAAAAATTGGCGGAAGAAGATGCAATAATTTTATTTCACGATTTAAGTGCTCCCGATGTCGCTCAAGGTTTGGATTACTTAAAGCAAAGGGGATGGAATACTGTAATTTATCAAACAATGCAAATTATGGGTGCGGCTTGGCGGGGAAATGTCGAGCCTGTAAAACATCAACCCGATCCCAAGATTTCCTGGCAGTTTCCAGCACATTTGCACGGCTACAATATTAGCAGTTTAGAGACAATTAATTCTCAAACAGCCAGCCCAACCAATCAAAATCAACAGTCATCTTATACAAGAGATTTTTACCAATTAATCGGAGAAGGAACTCGCACTTCTGCTAGAGAAATTATTCCCCTGCTGTTAGACTTGCTGCAACCGATTTTACCTAAAAGTGTGGTGGATGTGGGCTGCGGTACGGGAAGTTGGTTAGCTGCGTTTCACAAATTGGGAATTGCTGATTGTTTGGGAATAGATGGCGATTATGTCGATCGCACTATTTTACAAATTCCTTTAAATCAGTTCCAATCCGCCGATTTAAAGCAACCGCTGCAAATAAACAGAAAGTTTGACTTAGCAATTTCCCTAGAAGTGGCCGAACATTTGCCGGCTACCTGTGCCGAAAACTTTGTTAATTCTCTCACTCAACTAGCACCAGTAATTTTGTTTTCAGCAGCAATACCATTTCAAGGCGGTGTCGAACACGTTAACGAACAGTGGCCACAATATTGGGCTTATTACTTTCAGAAAAACGGTTATGCAGTTATTGACGGCTTGAGAAAAAAAATATGGAACAATGACAAAGTAGAGCCTTGGTACGCTCAGAATGTCTTGATTTTTGTTAAACAAGAATACTTGTCGGGATATCCGAGGCTAGTAAATGAATATCAAAATACCGCTCTGAATCAATTAGCCATCGTCCATCCCAAGATTTATTTTTACAGTTTGCAAACTGCTAGAAATTCGGCACATAATTTACAATCAGAAAGTGTCAAACAAGTTACAGCATCGCCACAATTGGCAGATCGACCTTTGGTATCTGTGATTATTCCCTGCTACAATCAATCTCATTTTTTGGTGGAAGCAGTAACTAGCGTGATTAACCAAACTTACAAAAATTGGGAAATTATCATTGTCAACGACGGCAGCTTAGATAGTACCAGCACAGTTGCCCAAAATTTAATATTAGCAAATTCCCAATATCAAATTACGCTTGTAGAACAAACAAATCAAGGGCTTTCAAGTGCTAGAAATGCGGGCATAGCAGCCGCAAACGGTGAATACATCATGCCTTTAGATGCCGATGATATCCTAGCTGAAAACGCCTTGACTGACCTTTTAGAAATATGTTTAAAATCAAATGTCCCTTGCGTAGCCTTTGGTTCTTATCAAATGTTTGGCACGGAAAATCGTATAGTACCAAGTTACGAGTTGTATTCGCCCGAAAATATCAAGAAATCTAACATGATTCACCCGTCTTCACTTTATCACAAATCTATTTTGGATTTGGTCAGCGGGTACAAAGTTGGGATGAAGGAAGGTTACGAAGATTGGGAGTTTTGGGTTAACTGCCATAAGCACAATATTCCCTTTTTGGGAACGAGAGAAGTAGTTGTCAATTA
Source organism: Microcoleus sp. w2-18bC1 (assembly GCF_036700365.1). Lineage (NCBI taxonomy): Bacteria > Bacillati > Cyanobacteriota > Cyanophyceae > Oscillatoriales > Microcoleaceae > Microcoleus > Microcoleus sp. w2-18bC1. The sequence goes on along the minus strand of NZ_JAUBOS010000084.1, from coordinate 18,353 downwards.
TCGGCGTTCCCAGGTTTCTATGTTGGCAAAAGCTCAGCAATATCATCACAAGTTGGTAGCACAAATTGTTTGTTACAACCGGGAACTTTACGATATTGAAAGCGTGAATGTTGCGGAAAAGCTATTGGATAAAATCGCAACTTGAGCCGGATTATTTACTATTTAGTCCGCCTTCGCCGACTTTGTTTGTGTAGTAGCGAATTCTATTCGCCGGAAAAGATGATTTTTAAAGCGAATTTGATATAACATCGAGAAAGCGTTGAACTTGTTTTTCCCAAGTCCAATCCAGCATAAAGTTAGCCGCAGCTAAACCGATCCGTTTTGCTTCTTCGCGATTAGTATAAACTTGCTCCAAAGCCTCGACAACTTCTGCCACATCAGACTCTCCCCAACCTTCTACACCAGAAAAAGGAGCCGTCACTTTAACTCGTCCTTGACTCCATAAAGGATAGCAAATATGGCTGTAAATCAAATCTAAATGACCAGTATTTGCTGATAAAATAGTCGGAATTCCGCAGGCCATACTTTCCATTGCGACTAAATTAGTGCCGCCTTCGCAGCGGTTAGTGAAAACAGCGCAGTCGGCTTCTCGCAAAATTTGTCCGGTGAGGTGATTGGGAATTAAGCCGATGTCGATAAAAGAGTCAACCGGCAAACCGTTAGCCACTAACCATTGAGAAATTTCTAAACTTCCGTCGCGGTTGATATTGGGAAGTCCGGCAACGTTTCCGGTTTGTTCGATTCCTAGCATATACTGAGGCCAGAAGTTGTGCCATGTTGTTAGTAACAAAGCCTCTGGATGTTTGGCGCGAAATCGTTTGAAAGCGGCAATTACAATATCTTGACCTTTGCGATATTCCAGTTTGCCGCCAGAGAAAATGACGAAGCGATCGCCAAATAGATTAGATTTGGGTGCAGGATGGAAAATTGTTGGGTCAATTCCTTGATGTACCATCGCCACATTAGTCAAGCCGCAGCTTCTCAAAACATCCGCATTCCAGTTGGAACCGGCGACAATCACGCTATATTTTTTGGCTGTTTCTAGTGCTTCTGCTGTGATTCGTGTGTCTTCAAAAAATATGACTCCTATTTGACAAGCGCTGGTAATTTGATTGTCAACTCCCGACGATGCTAAATTATTCCCCAAAGCGTAAAGTACGGGAAAATTACAACTGATTTGTTTGTCGGAATTTGCTGCTACTAATTCCTGAAAACTTTTGTGCTTTTCAATTACAGGTAACAACAGCGATTTATGCAGCGGATTCATTGATTCTGAGGTGATTGATGGCGGTGCTAAAAGTGCAACTTCCCAGGCTGGATTTTGCCGCAGTTGTAGTGTTAAATTCAGGGCGTAAATTCCCCAGCCGCTGGTGATGCTGATCGGCCAACTGATGCCCATTCCTGTAATTTGTGGGGGAGTTTCTGGGGGCTGAATTTGAGGCGGAGTTTCTGGGGGTTGGATTTGAGACGGAGCCTCTGAATATGCGTTACCAGGCAGAGCCAGGTAGCGAGGGAGAGGATGGGAAATTAGCTGTTCTAAGGCTGCTTTTATACGATCGCAAACTCCATCCCAATCACCAGCTTTTTGCTGGCGAAACAGACGCACAGTGGGATACCAAGGGCTATCTTCGCGTTCCAGCATCCAGCGCCAATCGGGCACGAAAGACAGCAAAATCCAGACGGGTTTGCCCAAAGCACCGGCCAAATGCGCCACAGAAGTATCTACGCAAATTACTAAATCGAGTTGCGAAATAATTGCTGCGGTGTCGGCAAAATCTACGCAATGGTTGCTCAAATCTTCAATTTGGTGTTGCTTTAATAAAGTAATATCGCCTCCTGACAAATCTTTCTGAAGGCTGTAAAAACTCACTCCCGGAACATCTACAAATTTCACAAAATCGCTCAATTTACACGATCGCCGATGATTGTTGCGGTGCAGCGGGCCGCCCGCCCACACAAGACCGACTTTTAGTTTATTGTTCGGCTCTAGGGAAAATTTAAAATTCTGTGGTGGGGCTAAATAAGGAATATTTGCCGGTATATTTTCCAAAGTCGTTCCCAGAATTCGGGGCAAACTTAGCAGCGGGGCTTGCACTTGAAAATCTATCAAATCGCTGGGCTTGACTCCTACTCGATCGACTCCTGCAATTCCTTCAAATAAACGCTTCAGCAAGACATGACAAGCAACAATAACTTTGCCGCCTTTTTGCTTAACTAAAGCCGCGTAGCGGATAAATTGTATCGTATCACCAAAACCTTGTTCAGGGTGCAATAAAATTGTTTTTCCCTGCAAATCCGAGCCGTCCCAAAGTGGTTTCTCAAAAGAGCGCTGATCCAATTGTTGAGTTTGCCAGCGCGATTCGTACTCCGCAAAACCACGCTCAAAATTTCCAGTTAAGAGCAAAGCTAAGGCTAGTCTCAAGCGCCAATTTGGCGAGTTGGGACGTAGTTGAATTGCTTTATTGTAGAAGTCGATCGCCTCTGCGACTTTTCCTTGTTCTTCGAGGGCGGAACCAAAATATAAGTTTGTTTCGCTCAGGTTGGGATTGGTTTCTAGCGCTTGTTTGTAGTGCGAAATTGCCTCGATTATTTGCCCGTTTTCCTGTTTGAGATAACCTAAATAACTGTGGGCTTCGGCGTGGCTGGGTGAGGCGGCAATTACTTGTTCGTAGCGAACGGCTGCCTCTGCTTTTTTACCTTGTTTTTCTAAGGCTTTTGCTAGGTGAAATTGTACCTGTGCGGGCGACAAAGAAAATCGAGCCGAAGCTTCGGTATCTCCGTTACCAGGCACAGCTTGGGAACGAGTAGATTGTAGGGGCGGTTCCCTCGTGCCCGCCCTTTCTAGCAAGGCTGTTTTTACGCGATCGAATACTTCCTCCCAATCGCCCGGTGTATGCTGCCGAAACAGTCGCGCCGTCGGATACCAAGGGCTGTCTTCGCGTTCCAACATCCACCGCCAATCCGGCATAAAACACAGCAAAATCCATACGGGTTTACCCAAAGCACCGGCTAAGTGCGCGACAGCCGTATCCACGCAAATTACTAAATCTAGTTGCGATATCACCGCCGCAGTATCGGCAAAATCGTTCAAATTGTCGCTCAAATCTATCACGGGAATTTGAGTTAACAAACTACGATTTTCAGGCGATAAGTCTTTCTGAAGACTGTAAAAAGTTACACCGGGGATATCTAATAATGTGAGGAAATAGCTTAAATCGCTCGATCGCTGAAAATCCTTCAAATGTTCCGCACTTCCAGCCCACGCAATCCCAACTTTAAACTTACCATCGGAATTTAGAGAAAATTGCCAATTGGGCGGCGCAGCTAAATAAGGAATACTTGCCGGTATATTTTCTAAATTTGTTCCGAGAATATACGGCAAACTCATCAGAGGTGCTTGCACTTGGAAATACGGCAATTCATCCATCCGAACCGCCACTTGTTCGATGCCAGGAATCTGCTTAAATAAACGCTTCAGTTCTTGATAGCAAGAAAGGATTACTTTGCCACCTTTTTGCTGCACCATTGCCGCGTAGCGCACAAATTGAATGGCATCGCCTAAACCTTGTTCGGATCGGAGCAAAATAGTTTGTCCGTTCAAATCTGAACCGTCCCAAACTGGTTGATCAAAATTCAACCGTGGTAATTTTTTCGCCTGTTCAGTTTGCCAGCGCCACTCGTATTCTGCTAAACCGCGCAGCCAATCTCCAGTCAACAGCAAGACTAAGCTTAAATTGAAGTGAGCTTTAACACAATTTGCATCAAGTTTTATAGCTTGATTGTAACAAAAAATTGCTCGATTTACGTCTCCTAATTGTTCAACAGCACTGCCTAAATTAGTAATAGCTTCTAGATAATTATGGTTCAAAGATATGGCTCGTTCTAAGCTAGAAATTGCCTGTTCTATTTTTCCCGCCGCCAAGCATAACGTTCCCAGGTGATAGTGTGCTGTAGGATTGTTTGGTTCTGCTTCAATTGCACGCTCGTAAAGGCGTTCAGCCTCGGCTAGCTGAGATTGTGCTTGCATCGCCGCACCCAAATTTACCAGCGCTGGCGCATAATTGGAATTGACAGAAAGTGCTTGATGAAAACAGGCGATCGCAGTTGGCAACTCGCCCTGCTGCTGAAGTATCGCGCCGAGATTGTTGAGAGCTTTGACGTAAATCGGATTCAGGGCGATCGCCTTTTGAAAACAAGATACAGCATCGGCTATATTGCCTTGATCTTGCAGCAAAATACCTAAGTTATTTTGCGCTTGAGCGCAGTTAGGGTCGATTTCGATCGCGCGCTGATAATAGGTGGCAGCTTCGGCTAAATTGCCTGTTTGGTGCAGTGTCACTGCCAAATTAGTGGCGGTTTCGATCGAGGTCGGCTGCAAAATTAAAGCATTTTTAAAACAAGCGATCGCCTCGGAAGATCTACCTTGCGCTTTCAGAACATTTCCGCAATTGAACTGTTCTTGAGCTAAGTCAACATTGGGCTGAGCTTCTATTAGTGGTTGAGCTTCCTGATGCTGGATAATTCTTTCTCTGAGCGCCAAACTAGCTTGTTCTAAAACTCCTTCCCAATCTCCCGCTGTTGACTGGCGAAACAGCCGCGCCGTGGGATACCAAGGACTATCTTCGCGTTGCAACATCCACCGCCAATCCGGCACAAAACAGAGCAAAATCCACACGGGTTTGCCCAAAGCACCAGCCAAGTGTGCCACACAAGTATCTACAGAAATCACTAAATCCAGAGCCGAAATTGCCGCCGCAGTATCCGCCAAGTCGTGCAAATAATAGCTTAAATCTGTTACAGGCATTTGCTCTAACAAAGCGCGATCGTCTGCTGTCATTTCCTGTTGCAAACTATAAAATTCTGCTCCGGGAATATCTAACAGTTTTGTCAACAAATTTAGGGGTAACGATCGCACCTTATTTTGGGAATTTTTAGGATTTCCAGACCACACAATCCCTACTTTCAAATTAGTAGTTGGATTGAGAGTAAATTCCCAACCGGGCGGCGGAGCTAAATAAGGAACATTCGCCGGTATAGTTTCTAAAGTTGTTCCCAGAATGTGTGGCAAACTCATTAGCTGGACCTGAACTTGAAAATCCGGCGCATCCTCTGGATTAACTATTAACCCATCGATTCCCAAAACTTGTGCAAACAAGCGCTGCAAGTGTGGCAAACACCAAACAATTACCCTGCCTCCTTTTTGCTTGACTAAATCTGCATAGCGGATAAACTGAATTGCATCGCCTAAACCCTGTTCCGGGCCAAGCAAAATAGTTTTCCCCTCCAAATCTTTACCATCCCAAAGCGGCTGAATAAAGTTGTGGCGCCGGAACTGTTTTTCTTTAACTAGGAGTCGCCATTCGTACTCGCAAAAACCACGCTGCAAGTCTCCAGACAGCAGCAAAGCTAAACCTAAATTTAAGTGAGATTCGGGGCTAGCGACATTAAATTTAACTGCTTGGCTGTAGTAGGTGAGAGCCTCCGCAAATTGTCCGCGATTGTGCAAAGCACTTCCCAAACTGGTGAGGGGATTGATATAACCGGGTTTGAGTTCGATCGCCCGACGGTAACAATCGATCGCCTCTGCCATTTTTCCCGCTTCCTCAAAAGCTTTGCCGAGATTGTTCAAAGCTTGTGGAAAGTCGGGTTTCAGGCTCAAAGCTTGCTGATAGCAGGCAATCGCATCTTCAATTTTGCCCTGTTTATGCAGGACAATTCCTAGATTGCCGTGAGCCTGTGCACTGGCTGGCGATGCCTGAATCGCTTGCTGGCAAACAGCTAAATCCTCATCCAACTTATCTGGACTAGACAGCGAACTCCCGCAAGCGAGATCAGTTTCTGCCCCATCCGGTTGCAGCGCCAGAGCTCGATCATAGTATGCGATCGCGCGGTCAATTTTGCCCTGTCGGATCGAGGCGTATGCTAAATGCTGCAAAGCCTCCACATCATTGGGAGCGATCGCGATCGCCCGTTCGTAATTTGCGATCACGCGTTCGTAATTCGCGATCGCATCCTCCCCTTGTGCCTCCAAAGCAATTCCCAAATTCAAATAAGCCACCGCGCAATTAGGATTCACTTGAATCGCTTGCTCATAGCAGCTTATAGCCTCCACCACGTCCCCTTGTTCTTCCCGCAACAGGCCCAAATTAATCAGCGCTTCCGCGCAATTCGGGTTTAAAGACAGCGCCCGCTGATATTCTGCGATCGCCTCTTCAGTCTCCCCTGCTTCCGCGAGCGCGCTGCCCAAATTGCTCGCAGTTTCCGCCAAATTCCCGTCGATTGCTAGGGCTTGTCGGTAGTGCGCGATCGCCTCTGGGAGCCTGCCCGCTTGTTGTTTGACAACGCCTAAATTGCTGTGCGCGGCTGCGTAATTAGGATTGAGCGCGATCGCTCGCTCATAACAAGCGATCGCACCGCCAAAATCGGCTTGCTGCTGCAAATCCACGCCCAACCGAAACTCTGCATCCGCCGAATCCGACGGCACAAATGCAGCAGCAACCGCGCCTAGAGCTGCCGCCACCCGATCGAAAACGTCCTCCCAGTCGCCCCGCTGATGCTGGCGAAACAGCCGCGCCGTGGGATACCAAGGACTATCTTCCCGTTCCAACAGCCACCGCCAATCCGGCGAAAACGCCAGCAAAATCCACACTGGTTTGCCCAAAGCGCCCGCCAAATGGGCGACAGCGGTATCGACACTAATGACTAAATCCAGTTTGGCGATCGCAGCAGCAGTATCAGCAAAATCGCCAAAATACGGGCTCAAATCTACGATCGACGTTTGATTCAACAGCGCGCGATCTGCCTCAGAAACCTCTTTCTGCAAGCTGTAAAAGCTTACCCCCGAAACGTCCAAAAGCGGCAGAAACTGACTCAAACTGCACGAACGCTGCTTGTTTTTGCGGTGTTTTGGATTCCCCGCCCAGACAATGCCAACTTTCAAAGTGCGATCGGGCCCAAGCTTAAATTCAGCACCCGCAGGCGGAGATAAATAAGCAGTATTTGCTGGTATTGTTTCCAGCTTCGTACCGATAATATAGGGCAAACTCAACATGGGCACTTGCACGTCAAATTCCGGCAGTGGCTCCCCTTTAACTATTAGCAAATCAATGCCATCAACCGTTGCAAATAAACGGTGCAATTGCGGGTAACAGCCCACAATGACCCTACCGCCTTTATTTTTGACGATCGCAGCGTAGCGAATAAACTGAAGCGAATCACCTAAACCTTGTTCGGCGTGCAGCAAAATAGTCTTTCCCACCAAATCAGAACCGTCCCATAGCGGCCGGTATTCTCTCACCGAAACAGTATTATCCAGCCCCGTCAAAAAACAGGAGTGACCAGTGTGAAATTCTTTAATTTGCCAGCGCCACTCGTATTCAGCGAGACCATTTTCCAAATCTCCCACCAACAGCAAAGCCAAGGACAAATTCAGGTGAGCGCTAGCGTGATTGGGGTTTAAATGAATCGCTCGTCTGTAGCAGGATATGGCATTTTGTACCGCGCCTTTTTCCAGAAACGTCCTGCCTAAATTGTTGATAGCTTCCACAAAATCTGGCAGCAATTCTAGAGCTTTGTGATAATACTCCAGCGCATCTTCTAAATTGCCCTGTTCTTGCAAAACAGTTGCCAGATTGTTATAAGCTTCCCAGCTATGCGGATTAATTTCCAGCGCTCGCCGGTACAGCTCGATCGCCCTGAAAAGTTCGCCTTTTTCTTGCTGCGCCACAGCTAAATTAATCAGTGCGGGTACGAAATTAGGTTCAGCGACAAGAGCTTGTTCGTAATGTGCGATCGCCTCTTCCACTTGACCTTGTTCCTCAAAAATCTTTGCCAAGTTGTAAGCTGTTTGAGGAATATTTGGATCAATGGCTAAAGCTTCTCGGTAATGGGGGATAGCGGCTTCCAATTCGCCATTTTCCTGCTTGAGAAAACCAAAATTAATCCGCGCTTGAACGCAATTTGGGTCAAGAGATATTATCTGTTCGTAAAGGGCGATCGCCTCTTCTCTATCTCCTGTTTCCATTAAATGTTCTGCTTGCCGCAATAAATCCTCTAAGACAACCAAATTATTGCCAGCCGTTCCGAGCGCAAAAGAGGTCTCAATTCCCTGCAATTGCTTAACTGTGGAGCGTTCCGCTAACCCTTCGCTGGCAATCACAAATGTTTGTTTACTCTCTTGAACTACGCTTGCACCTGTCATTTTGAGAGCTACATAATCGAGATACGGCGTAGGATTAGCAGTTATTCCGAGTGAAACTAAGTCAAGCTGATCGTGGGCAGAATCCTCAGAATAACTAGCAGTATTGGTCAGCGCAAATAAACTCAAAGCCGCCTGTACTTCCTCAAACAATTCTTGCCAACTTTCCGGCTGACTTTGGCGGAAAAGCCTCGCAGTTGGATACCAAGGATTATCTTCACGATCCAGCAGCCAACGCCAGTCAGGAGCAAAAGAAAGCAGCACCCAAACCGGTTTTCCTAAAGCACCAGCTAAGTGCGCCACAGCCGTATCGACACTAATGACTAAATCCAGTTGAGATATAGCCGAAGCGGTATCAGCAAAGTCGTTCAAATGCGGAGTTAAATCCGGCACTAAGTGTTGGTGCAACAAAGTGCGATCGCTCTCGGACAAGTTTTTTTGTAAACTATAAAAAGCGATTCCCGGAACATCCAAAAATCGAATAAAATCGCTCAATATGCAAGAACGCTGATTGTCTTTCCGGCGCTTCGGACTCCCTGCCCAAGCAATCCCCACCTTCAATTTGGCATCAGAAGAAAGCGCAAACTTGCACTCAGCAGGCGGATATAAATAAGGAACATTGGCAGGTATTGTTTCCAGAGTTGTCCCGACAATTCGCGGCAGACTCATCAGCGGCACGTGAACGTCAAATTCTGGCAAACCTTCCAGACTAACTGATAAATATTTAATACCAGGAACTGTCGCAAACAACCGCAGCAGTTCTGGATAGCAAGCCACCATAACTTTAGCGCCTTGGCTGCGAAGAATTTGGGCGTAGCGAATAAACTGAATCGAATCGCCAAAGCCTTGCTCGACGTGGAGTAAAATAGTTTTCCCCTGCAAATCCGAACCATCCCAAACCGGCTGTTTAAATTGCCTCGGTTGTAGTTGCGGAGTGCGCCACCGCCACTCGTATTCAGCAAAACCGCGCTGAAAATCTCCAAACAATAGCAAAGTTAAGGCGAATTCCAGGTGGGCGGTGGCGTTGTCTGGCTGCAATTCCAAGGCTCGACTGTGACAAGAAAAAGCCTCTTGAAATTCTCCTAAATCGACCAAAGCGTGTCCGAGATTATTAATAGCCTCCACGAAATCTGGCTTTAAGTTTAATGCTTGCCGGTAGTGGGATATTGCTGCTTTTGCATTGCCTTGTTCGTGGAAAAATGCTCCTACATTGTTGTGAGCTTCGGGATTGTTGGGGTCTAGTTTTACCGCTTGCTGGTAGCAGTTGAAAGCTTCGGCTAATTTACCTTGTTGCTGCAAAACTGTTCCCAAGCCCATCAGGGAATATGTCAAATTTGGATTTATTTTTAAAGCGTGGAGGTAATAAGCTATCGCCTCGTTTAATTGATTATTATGTTTAAACAAATGTCCTAAATTGTGCGCTGTTTCGTGCAGGTTTTGGTCGAGTCGCAGCGCTGTTTGGTAATATAAAATAGCAGCGTCTATTTCGCCTAATTGTTGTTTAATCCAGCCCAAATTATTGTAAGCGAGTGCCGAATTGGGCTGGATTTTGATGACTTGTTCGTAACTGACGATCGCCCTTTGATATTCCCCTACATCCAGCAAAACATTAGCCTTATTTAAATGTGCTTCTACAAAATCGCGGTTTTGGACGATCGCCTGTTCGTAAAAGTCGATCGCCTCTGCAATCTTTCCCTGCTGTCTCGCCGCTATTCCCAACAAACACAGCACGTTTGCAGATTCCGGCTGCACTTCTATTATTTGCCGATACAAATTCTCAGCTTCTAACAAACGTCCCGCTTGGTGATGTTCCCAAGCTAACTTCAAAGAGTCTTCGGCACCCAGTTTGCAGGCAGATTTCCGCGATTTTTTTTGAGAAGCCATAGTTGTCTTGGTTGTTTGGGAGTTCGCTAACTTGTAATTGCCAACTTATTCTAATTTGTTAACTCTTCCTTCCTTCTTCCTTCTTCCCCCTTCCTTCTTCCTTCTTCCCCCTTCCCCATTCCTTCTTCCTTCTTCCCCATTCCATCGCAGTTACATCCGTTACATCCGTTACACAATCCGTTGCCGAACTTCCCCTTCTACCCCAACAAACAAGCTGCGGGAAAAATCAGATATTCTAAGAAAAACAACTTCCAGATAAACTGATAAAATGCAGCAATTTCTATTTTATCGTCCAAATCAACTTTCGTACTCCAAAACCACACCAAACCCAAAGCCGCCAAATGAGAAACTGCCAGAAACACTAAATTAACATTCGACAATACGATCGCTCCCGCCAAAGTCGCGCCCAAATAACAAACCGTCAATACCCAGCGAGATAAATTAAAGACGGCAGGCTTGCCCAGCTCAATCGTAAACGTAGTAATATTATATTGCTTGTCCCCTTCCATGTCGGGGATATCTTTAAAAATGGCGATCGCAAACGTAAACACCACAACAAAAACCGTTAGCACCCAAACTTCCGCAGGAATCCGAAAAGACATACTCTCCAAACTCCAGCCAGAAAAAGCGCTTTTCGCCCTTCCCAAACCCAACACCCAATTAAAGTGCAAAAATAACCCTAAATTTACGATCGCGCCCCGCACCGTAAAAATGCACAGCGCCGCCCAAAAAGGAAACCGTTTCAGCCGAATTGGGGGCAGAGAATAAGCAGTCCCGATCGCCAAACTAACGCCAACGGTAGCCAGCAAAAACGGGCCTTGCAAAACAGCAGTCAAAACTGCTATAATCCCCGTTGCAATTACAATTAATTCCCCGGTTTTCTGAGAAAACACTCCCGAGGCGATCGGCAAATACGGCTTATTTATTTTATCAATTTCAACATCTTCTAACTGGTTTAATCCCACAATATAAATATTGCCGCAAATGCAAGCCAACCAGGCAAAAGCTAGGGCCCCAAATACAGGATTCACAAACAGCCGCGCACTTTGGGCGATCGCGTACAAAGCCAATACACTCAAGCTAGTACCCACAATTGTGTGCGGCCGAGAAAACTCCCAAAAAGCCCTCACCCAGCTTTGCGGAGCCGAGCCATTTTTATCAATCCAAGACTTGCCAATCGAATCATTGCCCATAAAACTCACACCCACCCCAAACAAATAATATTCTGTAGGGTGCGTAATACGCACCTTACTCATCAACTCAAGACTCAAAACTTCTCTGATATATCCCTGTTATTTTACAGCACAAATCAGCCCAAAACGAATCAACCCGCTCTGATATCCACGGCTCATCAATACGAGAGCAAGTGCTGCTTGAATAGTCGTCCAACCGCTAGTTAGCAAACCCCAAATTGCGCTCGGAGTCAAAGCAGAATCGATCACCACATCCCAAAAAGGAGCAACAGCTTTTGACCAATCAGCGGTGCGAATACTTGTCAAAGGCAAACTGCGAACAATTTCCTCGTATTCCGGCAAAGAAATCACATAAGGCAAAGCATAAACTCGGTAAATTTCTGCCAATTCTTTTCTCTCTTCATCAGTTAATTCACCCGCCGTTTCTCCCAGCGGGCGGTGACACCAAGTTGCCAAAATCAAAGTTCCTCCCGGCTTGAGTACGCGGCAGCATTCCTGCAAAAACTTAATTTTGTCTGGCATATGTTCGCCACTTTCGAGCGACCAAACCAAGTCGAAGGACTCGTCAGGAAAAGGCATATTCAAAGCATCGGCCACCAAAAAGTTCACATTGCTTTGAGCATCGGCAATTTTAGCGCGTTCGGTCGCTCTGTTGGCCTGTACCGGACTCAGAGTAATCCCGGTCGCTGTAACGCTAGCGCCCGTTTTATTTTGTTCAGGCGATCGGCTATAATTTTGATCCGCCTCGCCATCCAACTTTAAATTATTTGCCGCGACCGAACTAAACTTTTCAGTCAAATACAGTGTGCTGCCACCAATCCCGCAACCGACATCGAGAATGCGGTAAGATTCACACAGTGCCTTCTCTGACGGTACTCCAGCCCATGCCAGCAGTTCTTCAATTAAATCTATCTGAGCCTGTCGGCGCTCTTTTTTCAAATTGCCATCCGGGCCGTAGTAACCGTGGTGCATATGTTCGCCCCACACCTGCTCCCACAAACCGCTAGAAGCGTCGTAAAGTTGCTGAATTTGCTGGTAAAGTGTTGATGTCATCGCCGGATCGCAAGTTATTAAAGGAATTCTACCGTTATTTTCCCGCTGTTGTCATAGAATTTGGCGATTGAGTTCGATCGGTCTCCGGCCTTCGCCAGATAGAGATGTCCTGACTTCACGCCCGACGCTCTATTTGTGGGTTCCCTCTAAAACCTCAAATCTCAAATCGATTTGTGGCTTCCCTCTCAAACCTCAAATCTCAAATCGATTTGTGGGTTCCCTCTCACATCTAAAATCTAAAATCTCAAACCTAAAATCGAATGACTGTCTCGCGAACCATTGCTTTGGGCTTTCTCGCTGTCATCCTCGCAGGTACTCTATTGCTGATGATGCCCTTTTCCACAATTGATGGAACTTGGAGCGATCCAATAACAGCACTGTTTACCTCTACTTCCGCTGTCTGCGTCACGGGATTGTCGGTTGTGGATGTCGGAAAATATTACTCTTTTTGGGGGCAACTGTGCCTAGTTTTACTGGTGCAAATAGGAGGCTTGGGCTACATGACAGCCACGACTTTCTTGCTGCTGTTATTGGGCCGCCGCTTTGGCTTGAAAGACAAAGTTGCCCTGCAACAATCTCTCGACAAATCCGGGCTAGCCGGCGTAGTACAACTCGTGCAGTCAATTCTAGCAACAACCCTTTTGTTTGAATTAACAGGAGTGTTTTTGCTGATGACGGTTTTCGTCCCCCAATACGGATTTAAAGAGGGTGTGTGGTCTGCTATATTTCACAGCGTTAATTCGTTTAACAACGCCGGTTTTAGCATCTATTCAGATAATTTGATCGGCTACATCAATTCGCCTATGGTTAACTTCACTGTCGGTGGTTTAATCATATTTGGCGGAATCGGCTATGAAGTAATTATGGAAATGTACCTGTGGCTGCGCGATCGCTTGAAGAAAAGCCCTATCTGCACAGTTTTTTCTTTGAACTTCAAAGTTGTTACCACTACAACGGCTGTCCTTTTGATTTTAGGAATGCTAGCCTTTTTGGTGCTGGAATACGACAACCCTGACACTTTCGGCTCTCTAAATTTTCCTCAAAAAGTGATGGCAGCTTGGTTTCAATCTCTTACTCCCCGCACGGCGGGATTCAATACAATTGACATTGGCAAAATGAGCGAAGCCTCGCTATTTCTGACTGTCGCGCTGATGTTTATCGGCGCCAGTCCTGGCAGCACCGGCGGCGGAATCAAAACCACAACTTTTAGAATATTGTTTTGCTGTACCACAGCAGTTCTCGAAGGCCAGGAAGATGTGGAGTGCTATCAGCGTCAAATCCCGCCAGCAATGATTCTAAAAACCATTAGTGTAGTCTTCGGTTCCATGTTGGTCGCATTCACATCTGCAATTTTAATCGAGCTGACCAATCCCGAAGTAGAATTTATCGCAGCGCTGTATGAAGCAGTTTCAGCTTTTGCCACGGTCGGTCTTTCCACAGGGATTACAGCCAAGATTTCAGCGATCGGTAAGCTAGTTTTGATTGCTACAATGTACATAGGTCGGGTTGGCGTGTTGCTGCTGATGAGTGCTGCCTTCGGCGATCCAAAACCCAGGTCTTTTAAGTATGCTGAGGAAAGTTTGTTAGTGGGATAAAAAATTCTGCCTCGTTGCTGATAATCTAAACAATGGGTGACAACCCAAATCAACTTTTACTACTTAGCCAAAAATCAAAAGGAGGCGGCGCTGTCTCTGCTAAAATTTCAACAGCAAGACGCTCAGCGCTGGATATTCAGTGAACCTGTCATCTTTAAATTTTTTTCGCACTTTGCGCGCCGACAACAAGCAGTTTGCCGTTATTGGTTTGGGACGCTTCGGCAAAGCTGTGTGTTCTACTCTGCACGGTTTGGGTTACGAAGTCCTGGGAATTGACACCGATGAAAAAAAAGTAACTCAAGCTTTGAACGATCGTATTGCTGCTCACGTTGTGCAGTTAGATTCTACTGAGCCTAGCGCTCTTGGGGAAGCTGGTATATTTGAGTTTGAAACAGTGATTGTGGCGATCGGCAATTACCTAGCAGAAAGCATTACCACCACCCTAAACCTTAAGGAAGGCGGGGTAAATCACGTAATAGCCAAAGCTTCTTCGGAAACTCACTTAAAACTGTTGAAAAAAGTCGGCGCAGATCATGTAGTTTTTCCAGAACGAGAAATGGGCTGCTCTTTGGCCCGCCTTCTTACAAAACCCAGCATTTTAGAACGCTTTGACCTCGACCCAGCTCACAGCATCGTTGAGTTGCTCGTTCCTGAAAAGTTTGACGGTAAAACCATCTCCGAATTGGAACTCCGGCGCAGGTATGGTTTGAACTTGCTAGCAGTCGGGCGCGCCGAAAAGTTCGAGATTAATCCGGAGCCAAGCGAACGCTTGAGAAAGGGCGACGCGATGGTAGTAATTGGTTCTAATAAAGATATCAATCGCTTGCCAATTTAACAGCTCGCCATTTTACGCACATACACCAACACTCCTGGACTCAGAAACCCACTTTCTTGTATTCCGAGTGTCGAATTCCTCAGCAATTCTTGCGGGATGTGTGAAAATTTCAGACCTTCAAAAACCCGGTTGATCTAAAATAAACCGGGTTTCTCTGTCGATCTTTATGTTCTAATTTTTAACTGAAATATGTAAATTGAATTTCACCAGTTCTGGGGTTGGTTCCGTCTTTGCGACCCCCTCGGAGAACCTAGCCAGACAAATCGCAAAAAATTTTAACAAGGTAGCAGCACTCGATCATCGCGCTCCCGCAAATCATAGGAGCGCTAGCCCTAAAAATTCAGCCGACTTTCAAGATTTTTTGCAAATAAGCTTTGCCGAAAACCAGCACCGCCAATACTAGAGCAAGTTCAACAGGCCAAGGACACGCCGCTACCAACCAAATTAACGAACACATTCCAATAATTGCAGCTATGGGAGCCGGAATTCCGTCTAGCGTTCTGTTGTCAGTCCCGGCAGTCACCCACCAAGCAATCAAGCATACCGTCAACGGAATCAAGCAACTTGTGATCATGATTTTTACCCCATCAATTTTTTGACATATGGCATCTGAGCATATTGTAACAATACATCAAAGATTCAGAAATGCACCAATAATTACGATAAAATTTAAGGTTAGGTAATTCATACGCGGGAGTGATAAATTTTTTAAATTTTTAGCTTCGGCTCTCTCCCAAGGCATAAATAGGCGGGCATCAAGCATGATTTAGGGATTTTTATTTCTAGAAAAGTGCTTTTCTTTTCTACCTTGAGATGAATTGCGATGCGCTCATCTCTGCAAGTTATACTCAGGATGGCAGTCAGTTACTGTAGAGCGTGAATCAATGCTGGGCAAATTTTTTCGCAAGCCAGAATCAGAAAACATAGATCGCGTCCCCCCGGGTCAATACCTCGCCAACGGTTTTCCTGTGCTGACCTACGGCGATACACCCTCCGTCAGCATTGAAAGTTGGGAATTTAAAGTCTGGGGATTGGCAAAACCACAAACTTTCACTTGGTCGGACTTCCAGGCCATGCCCCAAAGTAACTTTACGGCGGATTTTCACTGCGTCACCCGGTGGTCAAAACTCGACGTGCAGTGGACGGGAGTCAAAGTCACAGATTTTATGAACTATATAGAAGTCGATCCGAAAGCTCTGCACGTCCTAGAACACTGCTACGGCGGCTACACTACCAACATTGCGATCGCCGACTTCCTCCGAGAAGAAAACTTTTTCGCCCACACCGTCTTCGGCGAACCTCTATCCGCAGACCACGGCGGCCCAATGCGGCTCGTAGTTCCCCACCTGTACGCTTGGAAAAGCGCTAAATGGATTAACGGCCTGGAGTTTACAGAAACCGAAGAACTAGGTTTTTGGGAACGCAACGGCTACCATCGGCGGGGCGAACCTTGGGCAGAGGAACGCTACAGCGGTCTGTTTTGATGCGGGCGATGGGGAGCAAAGACGGGGCCACAGCTTCTCTATACAATCTTTGTTGAGGGGCAATCCGGTCTTTTACCGCTTCAATCTGCGGAAATTGCATCTTCTCGATCGCATCTTGGGGATATCTCACGCCAGGGGCTCTATTTAATTCAACCAAAATACCTAGACCCAACGATCGCATTTTGTACGTAATTTACCCGATAGATAAACTACTTTAACTCCCCTACACCAGCCCCAAAAAACACATATTCCCAGTTTCTGGCTAATAGAAAACTTCTGGAACTGTCAGTACCCAGGAATCTTACCGTATTTATACTTAAGTATTTGCTATTGAGAATTTAGACTTGAGAATATCATAAAAAATTAGCATAAACCCGATCCAAATTACTTGGGCTGACCCGCGCTCCATGCCCGCGACTGCAAGGTTTCAAGCCACAATATTGATAATTATTGAGTGGGCATTATTAGGGAGCGATCTGCCGTCGGCAGATGCGATCGATAGCATTTGTGAAGGTTATGTAAAGGCTTGATAAAGAATATGTCAAAATTCACCTAAAGTGAACCAAATACAAACAAAGTATCGCATAATGAAAATATTAAGACCATCGCACAAAAGGAACAGGTTATGAATACCAAACTCTTATCCGCCCTCACAGCTACCGCCGCCGCCACAGCTCTGTTTGGCGCCGGAGCTCCAGCTCAAGCCTTCTCCTTTGGTACCAACGGCATCACATTCAGCCAAGATACAAGCGTCAAGTTTAACTTCAAAGAATCTCACGGAATGTACCAATCCTCTGTGGGAGTCTACAGTGTGAAGGACTCGGCGGTCTCTCTAGTTAGCACCCTGTTTTCGGAAACTAAATCCTCAGACAACGAGTGGGCAAACGAATGGAAAGGAACTCTGGGCAATACAGTCGTGGGTTCTGGCTCGGCAGTATTCACATTCCTGGCAAATCAAGTTTACACTTTGGGGCTCGACAGTGGCTGGGGTGGCAGTGTGTACTCGACCTCAAGCTTGAACAAGGGCAGCAGCCAGCAAGCGGTGTTTGGCGCGCAATCGCAACTGTGGGACGCACTTGGCAAAGAAGACACCAAAGTCTTCCAAGCTGCCGGAAAATTCACAAACGGTACAAGTTCTCTGTTTAATGGAGGCACGCTAATCTCATTCGACGATCGTGGTAACAAAAACGACGCAGACTTCCAAGACTTCGCAGTGAGCGCAGAAGCAGTTCCAGAACCGATGACAATGACTGGTTTGGCTCTCGGTTTGGGTGGCTTGGTTGCAGCACGCCGCCGCCGCGCTAGCAAGACGACTTCATGATTTTTTTCAAATGGGAACAATCTCCTCATTTACGTTTTACAAAATAAAATTCAATTAGGAGGCGCGCTAATGAGAAATCGGCTCGCCT
Source organism: Microcoleus sp. w2-18bC1 (assembly GCF_036700365.1). Lineage (NCBI taxonomy): Bacteria > Bacillati > Cyanobacteriota > Cyanophyceae > Oscillatoriales > Microcoleaceae > Microcoleus > Microcoleus sp. w2-18bC1. Next base: position 703 of record NZ_JAUBOS010000084.1, on the reverse strand, counting down.
TTTGCTTGATTTGAAAAGTCAGAAGGGAGAAGTCATATCAATTCTGGTTGCACTCCTCATGATTGTTGACTATTGACTGTTGACTCGGGGTCGCCAAACTGAATGATGGTTGAGTGTTGGATGTTGACTCGATTTTACGCCCGACGATGAAGCGCGGATTTGATATCAGAGGGAAGTTCGGCAACGCCCAGTGTAGGGGATTTAATCGATTTAACAGATGGGTGTTGAGGGAAGAAGTCAAGCGTGAAGAAGTCCAGCGTGAAACAAGAGGATTTTTCCCACTCTCCCACTCTCCCACTCTCTCCCTCTCCCAACTCAAAATTCAAAACTCACTCACGGTAAATTGTTCGATCGTACAAAGTCACCAGTATCGGTTGAGTAACTTTAATGTCCGCCCGGATGCACGCTACTTTAATCGCCACCACAGCCCTGGTGTTTGTCCGTCGCACCTGTGCTTGTTCGCGCAGCGTCCGCGGACAAGAAGATGCAAAGAACCATTGCTAAAGCCTGAATTATCAACATCCTAGGCTAAATTCAAAGGCAAGTTAGTTCGCCTGTGAGGCAGGCATATTAGACCTCTTGCGAAAGTCTCAGACGAGCGCTAGTTTGTCTTCAAAAAAAGTTCATAATTATAAATACCAGCGATCAAATTAAATCTCAATCCGAAGCGTCTTCTTCGATTCCGATATCTTGATGAAAGTAT